>CAJGDZ010000005.1 GCA_904502055.1 uncultured Clostridia bacterium
AAGCGGACAAAGAGAGCTCGCTCTCTTTTCCGCATCGAGGCTTGCGGCACAAAATGACGTGAAGTTTGTGCAGACCATTGCAGTAAAAGTTTTTGCGGAGCTTTTTTCGAGTTGCGAAGCAATCTCGTAAAAGCAGACCGTTTCCCCAGCAGACAATATCTCACTGCAAAACTTCAATTTATCAAAACCGCGAGGATAGCGGTGAGGGCGGCGGTGAAGGTGAGGATTTTGGAGGCTTGGTAGGGGCCGACGCGGTCGGCAAGCAGGTGGTGCAGATGAGAGCGGTCGGGGTACAGGGGATTTTTTCCGCCAAGAATTCGGCGCACCACGGCAAAGACAAGGTCAGCGAGAGGGAGCGCAAAGAGAAGAAGTAGGGTGAGGGGGCGGTTTAGTGTGCGTACGGCAAGGACGGCAAGCACAAAGCCCAGAAGGGTGGAGCCGGTGTCTCCCATAAAGAGGCGCGCGCCGCGCAGGTTGTAGGGCAAAAAACCAAGGCAGGCGCCGCCAAGGAGGACGGCGGCCACGGCATATTCGGGGCTTGCGGAAAGGCAGAGAAGCCCAAGGCCGAGGCTCTCGCACAGAGAAACACCGGCACAGAGCCCGTCAAGGCCGTCGATAAAATTGTGGGCGTTGGTCATCGTGACGGTGAAAAGAAGTGTGATCGGGAGCGCAAGAGCACCGAGCTCAAGGCTTGTCCCGCCAAAGGAGAGCGTGCGAAAAGCGCCGCCGCCCATAGTGGCCACGTATGCCGCCGCGCATTGCACAAAAAACTTGATCGGCGGTGGCAGAGACAGCTCGTCGTCAAGCACCCCGACCAGTACAACAAGAATTGCGCCTGACCAGATGTAAAACAAGTCAGACGCAATTTTGAAATCGTAAAAAACACTGAGAAGCAGAAACGAAAAGAAGATCGAGAGCCCGCCAAGACGCGGGATCGGGCGCGTGTGCATACGCCGTCCATCGCGCGGGATATCGATTGCACCCAGTGCGGCGGCGATGCGAAAGTCAAAGGGCGTAAGCACCAGCGACAAAAGACCCGAAAGGCACAGAGCGCGGCAAAGCCAAAGGATCTGCAAGCTTCCTCCTTAAATGACGAAACCGACCTTTCTCTTGACCTTGCTGATGGTTTTTCTGGCATAGTAGGATGCCTCGTCAGCACCCTTCTTCATAACCTCCTCGAGGTAGGCCTTGTCAGCAAGGATCTGACGGAATTTTTCCTGCACGGGAGCGAGCGCATCGGCGCAGGCCTCACCCACGGCCATCTTGAAGTCGCCGTATCCCTTGCCGTCGAATTCTCTTTCGATCTCGGGAAGGGTCTTGCCGGTGAAGCAAGAATAAATGGTCATCAGGTTGTTGATACCGTCCTTGCCCTCGGCAAAGCGGACGGCGGTGTCCGAGTCGGTCACGGCACGCTTGAATTTCCTTATAATTGTGTCCTTATCGTCGAGAATATATACAACGGCGTTGGTGTTTTCATCGGATTTGCTCATTTTCTTGGTGGGCTCGGCCAACGACATGATCTTCATACCGCTCTTCGAGATAATGGGCTCGGGAATGGTGAAGGTGTCGGGGAAAAGCTGGTTAAAGCGCGTGGCAATGTTGCGGCAGAGCTCCACGTGCTGCTTCTGGTCGATGCCGACGGGTACGATGTCGGTCTGATACAGAAGAATGTCAGCCGCCATAAGGACGGGGTAGGTAAAGAGACCGGCGTTGATGTTGTCGGCGTGCTTTTCGCTCTTATCCTTGAATTGCGTCATGCGCGAAAGCTCGCCAAACATGGAGTAGCAGTTGAGGATCCAGGCAAGCTCGGTGTGCATCGGGACGTGCGACTGCACGTACAGCGTGTTCTTTTCGGGGTCAAGACCGCAGGCCATATAGAGCGCCAGCGTTTCATAGGTGCGGCGGCGAAGCTCGGCGGGTACCTGACGGACGGTGATGGCGTGGGAATCCACGACACAGTAGAAGCACTTATATTGCTCGGAATAGGTGGCAAAGTTTTTGATCGCACCCAGATAGTTTCCGATGGTGAGATTTCCGCTGGGCTGTACGCCCGAGTAGGATACTTTTTGATCGTTCAGCATAATGGGACTCCTTTGGGATTACTCGTTTTTGAGATACTCGCGGGCGATCTCGCCGAGCGTTTTTATGCCCGATACGATCTGCTCGTCGGTGGGGGTGGAATAGTTGAGGCGGAAGGAATTGGAGGGCGCTTCGGTGTCACAGTTGAACGCCGAGCCGGGCACGACGGCCACCTTCTTGGCCACGGCAAATTTGGCAAAGTCCGCCGAATCGTAGCCCTCGGGAAGCGTGCACCAGATAAACAGACCGCCCTCGGGACGGGTATAGGTGATGGCCTTTGGCATCTCGCGGTCCAGGCATTCCAGCATCAGGTTGCACTTGCGGCGATAGATGGCGCGGATCTTCTCGATGTGACCGTCCAGGTCGCACTCGGTCATATATTTGTAGCAAAGCAGCTGGAAGAAGATGTTGGTGTGAACGTCCTCGCACTGCTTGCCGACCGCCATTTTCTGAATGATCGCGTTCGGGGCGACGATAAAGCCGACGCGCATACCGGCCGAGAGGATCTTGGAGAAGGACGAGCAATACACCACAAGTCCCTCGGTGTCCATGCTCTTAAGCGTGGGAATCTCCTCGCCGGCAAAGCGCAGCTCACCGTAGGGGTTGTCCTCCAGGATGATCAGCGAATGCTTCTTGGCGATCTCATAGAGCTCCTTGCGGCGTCCAAGCGACGTTGTAGAGCCGCGCGGATTCTGGAAGGTAGGAATGAGGTAGATCATTTTGGCCGTCGGGGTGGCGGCAATGGCCTTTTCCAGCTCTGCGGGGATCATGCCGTCCTCGTCCATCGGGACTCCGACCGTCTTTGCACCGCAGGCGCGGAAGGCGTTGAGCGCGCCGATAAACGACGGATTTTCGCAAAGCACCGCGTCACCGGGGTTGCAAAGCACGCGGCAGCAAAGGTCGATGCCCTGGTTGCCGCCCGACACCACCATTACGGCGTCATTCTCGCCGCCGATGCCGAATTTTTCCCTCTGGCGCTTGGCAATGGCCTCGCGGAAGGCGGGGTATCCCTCGGTGATGCTGTACTGAAGCGCGGTGGTCGAGGCATTGGCAAAAATATCTGCCGAAAGCTTGGCCAGCTCCTCTGTGGGGAAGGACTCGGGCGAGGGGTTGCCTGCCGCGAAGGAAATGATCGAGGGGTCGGTAAGGCTTTTGAAAATTTCACGGATGGCAGAGGGCTTCAGATTCTGAAACGCGTCCGAAAATGTGTAATTCATATTATATTCTCCTAAATAGGACGGAATTTGGGGCAAAACCCGAAATTCCGTCAGTTTTTTAATCGTAATACGATTCGCGTATTTTTTTCTTGATAAAGGTCACCGTAAGCGCCGCGCCGAGCGAGAGCACGATAGCGGCACAGATGATATAGATGCTGATGCCGATCTTGCTTTCGATCTTGAGCTCCTCCCACAGTGAATTCATCATCAGGCGAGTCTCCTCGGAGAGGTCATGGTAGAACTCCATATTCCCCATATCGAAGTTGTAGAGGATATCGATCGCCTCGGGGTGGACCTCCTCCTCCATATAGGCGATGTAGTCCTCGTTTTCGTACACAAGGCGGTTGGGCGAGGCGTAGCAGATATACTCCGCGTTGGCGATCGCCACCTCCTCGCTCAGCATAAAGTTGATGTATTCGACCGCAAGGTCATAGTTCTTGGTGCCGGCCGGAATGCACATGGCGTCCACAAAGACGTTGGTGCCCTCGACGGGATGGTAGAAATCCAGGAGCTCGTTGTCGGCATACATCGTGAAAAAGTCACCCGCGTAATACGCGGCAATGGCTGCCGAGCCGCCCTTCATTTTGTTGAAGATCTCGTCCATAACGTAGCCCTGAACCACGTTCTTCTGCTCCTTGAGAAGCGAAAGAGCCTCCTGCCACTCAGACTCCTTATCGGAGTTGACGCTGTAGCCGAGAGCGTACTGCGCGGTGCCAAAGGCGTCGCGCGGATTGTTGAATTGCAGAATGTTGCCGGTATAGTCCTCGTCCCACATCAGCGACCAGCTGCCGATATTCTCGTCGGCGGGGTCAACGATGTCGGTGTTGTAGAGAATGCCGACCGTTCCGTAGGTGTAGGGGACCGACCAGATCTCGTTCTCGTCGTAGTAAAGCCCCTTGAAATTGTCGTCGATGTACGCGTAATTTGCCACCGTCTGCTCCGGGTTAAGTTCACAAAGCAGACCCTCGGCGGCAAGGCGCGCGATCATATAGTCGGACGGAATGACCACGTCATAGCTGACCGAGCCGCTGGAGAGCTTGGCGTAAAGGTCCTCGTTGCTCGAATAGGTCGAGTAGTTGACCTTGACGTTCATCCCGAGCTCCTCCTTACAGTATTGCTCAAACGCCGCGTTGGAATCCAAGGAGTCCTCCGAGCCGTCCGAGATATACTCGCCCCAGTTATAAACGTAAAGCGTGGTGGAGCCGGCACCGGCGGAGTCTTTGTTCCCGTCCGTTCCGCAGGACACTAAACAGGCAAGCATCAGGATCAGCACAAGGGCTGTCAGTAGTTTTTTCATGCCGCACCTCCGTTCTTTTGCTTTTTCTCGCCCTTGGCGCCGGCAAAATTGACGGCAAGCAGCAGTGCGAGAATGGCAAAGACCATCAGCGCGCACAGCGCGTACATACTGTACTTGATCTCGTGCGCGGTCTGGTTGTAAACGTAAAGCGGAAGCGTCTGAAAGTCGGGTGAGCTTACAAAATGGCTGATAACAAAGTCGTCCAGCGAGAGGGTAAAGCCGATCATCAGACCCGAAACAATGCCGGGGAGAACGGCGGGAAGCTCGACCTTAAAGAAGGTCTTGGCAGGCGTACAGCCAAGGTCCAGTGCCGCCTCGCGCAGATGCGTGTCCATCTGGCGGAAGCGCGGAAGCACCGAAAGAATGATATAAGGCAGGTTAAAGGTGGTGTGTGCGATGAGCATGGTGGTAAAGCCAAAGCGGACCGGCAAAAAGGGAACCGAGGCGGCCGCCACGAAAAGAAGCATCATCGAGACACCGGTCACGATATCGGGATTCATCATCGGGATGTTGGTGACCGAGGTCAGCGAGCCCTTGAGAAATTTGCTTCGCGTACGGTCGATGCCAAGCGCCGCCAACGTGCCGATCACCGTGGCGATCAGCGAGGAGGAGACGGCCAGTACCAGCGAATTGCGAAGCGCGGCAAGCGCCGTCGCGTCGCGGAACAGCTCACGGTACCAGTAAAGCGAAAAGCCTGAAAAATGGTTGAGTGAGCCGGCACGGTTAAAGGAAAACAGAACCAGCACAAGGATGGGCGCATACAGAAGGGCGAACACCACCCACATATAGGCGTGAGAGAGCTTTTTCATACGATCATACCTCCCTCATCCTCGTCGGAAAAGCGGTTCATAACCGCCACCGAGATCAAAATCAGGATCATCATGACCAGCGAGATCGCCGCACCGATGTTATAGGTGCTGACGTTCTTGAACTGTCTTTCGATGGTGTCACCGATCAGGTCAAACGAGCCGCCGCCCAGCTTTTGCGAGATGTAGAAGGTGCTGATGGACGGAACGAATACCATTGTGATGCCCGAAATGACGCCGGGCAGGGAGAGGGGGAGCGTAACGCGGAACAGCGTTTTCAGGCTGTTACAGCCAAGGTCGCTTGCCGCCTCGTAATAGCGCTTGTCCAGCTTGGACATGCTTGTATAGATGGGGAGCACCATATAGGGCAGAAAATCGTACACCATACCCAGAATGACCGCGCCCGACGTGCCGACGATCTTGACCTTGTCAAGCCCGAGGGACACAAGGAGCGAGTTTAAGAGACCGCCGTTGTCCAGAATGGCCATCAGCGAATAGGTGCGAATGAGAAGGCTGATCCACATCGGAAGCATCAGAAAAACGATCAGAAGCTTCTGCCGACGCGGAGAAAGCTGCGAAATGATATACGCCAACGGATAGCCGATGACAAGGCAGATGGCGGTGGCGATCAGCGCAAAGCAGATCGACAAAAGGAAAATGTGCGTATAGCTTGACAGCATGGTGATGTTGTCAAGGGTAAAGTTTCCGTACGTGTCGGTAAACGCGAAATACACGACGAAAAGCAGAGGGGCGAGGATAAAGAGCACCGCCCAGACAGTATGCGGCACGGCCGCAAATCTCTCAAGAAACGAGCGCTTGTTCATTCCGCCTTGGCCTCCTCCTCATCGTCCACCGATTCCACGTCCGAAAGCTCATCGAACTCGTCGCTGAAGCTGGAATAGTCGCCGAACATATTGGAATACTCGGATTTTTTCATGACGTGAATGGCATCGGGCTCAATGTAAAGACCGATGGTGGTGTCGGGGGCGGAATAGTCGGTGGTCTGGATCATCCACTTGAAGCCCTGAATGTCCACGATGATCTCCCAGTGCACGCCCTTGAAGGTCACACCGGTGACCACGCCCTGAAGCATACCCTTTTCGGGAGCTACGACGTCCACGTCCTCGGGGCGCACGACGATATCCACCTTTTCCATGGGGGCAAAGCCCTTGTCGAGACACTCGAAGGTGTGTCCCGCGAATTTTGCCTTATAGTCCGAGATCATCACGCCGTCCAGAATGTTGGACTCGCCGATAAAGTCGGCCACGAAGGCGTTGATGGGCTCGTTGTAAATGTCGGTCGGCGTGCCGATCTGCTGGATCTTACCGTCGGCCATAACCACAACGGTATCCGACATCGAGAGGGCCTCCTCCTGGTCGTGCGTGACGTAGATGAAGGTAATGCCGGTCTTGGCCTGGATGTTTTTCAGCTCGTTCTGCATATCCTTGCGGAGCTTTAAGTCGAGCGCACCGAGCGGCTCGTCCAGAAGCAGCACCTTGGGCTCGTTGATCAGGGCGCGCGCGATGGCCACTCTCTGCTGCTGGCCGCCCGAGAGAACGTTGACGTTCTTTCTCTCAAAGCCGCGGAGGTTGACCAGCGCCAGCATCTCCTTTACGCGGGTACGGATCTCGGCGTCGGGGGTCTTTTTGACGCGCAGACCGAACGCGATGTTCTCGTACACGTTCAGGTGAGGAAACAGCGCGTATTTCTGGAATACGGTATTCACAAGGCGTTTATAGGGCGGCACGTCGTTGATCTTTTTGCCGTCGAAGATGACGTCGCCGCTGTCGGGTGACACAAAGCCGCTGATGATACGGAGGGTCGTGGTCTTGCCGCAGCCCGAGGGTCCCAGCAGCGTAACAAATTCTTTATCGTGAATGTCAAGGTCGATGGACTTGAGGATCTGCTCGCCGTCAAACTCCTTGCAAATGCCTTTCAACTCAATGAGCTTGTTTTTCTCCATTCCGCATAAATACTCCTTTTGATGCAAAACTTGCGAAAATACTTTCGCATTTTAGAATGGCTATATTTTAACAGATATGAAGCAAAATTGCAATATCTTTTTGAAAAAAACTTGTCTTACGGCGCCTTTTTTTGAAGAAAAATGCGAAAAAAGAGGGCGGCGGAGAACAAAAACAGAGAAAGCTCGCTTCCCGTGCGCATCAAAAGGTAGACCGAGGCACACCAAAGAACGAACAAAAACAGAAACGAGAGTAGTTCCGAGATCCGATCGGCGGTATTGGGGGTGAGTCGGAGGCAAAGCGTGCCGTAAAGAATGCGACCGCCGTCAAATCCCTCGATGGGCATAAGGTTGAGAAACGCGAGTGCGGCGGAAACCGCAAGGAAAAAGCCGCTTTTTTCCGTGGGGAGAAAAAGGGCGATCGGGAGAGACAGAAGGTTGGCGGTGGGGCCTGCGGCGCAGAGAAGGATCTCCTTGCCGTAGGAGGGCGGGACTCCGTCAAACAAGAGGCGTATGCCGACGCTGTCGGCGGCGATGCCGCCCGGCTTCATATGCATCAGGCGGGCCGCAAGCAGATGACCTGCCTCGTGGATGAGAATGGCAAAAAGCGTCAGGAGCGGCACGTGGGTCTGTACGGTGAGTGTCCAGAGCAAAAGTCCGGCAAGGAGAAGGGAAGCGGATATCCTCCGAAGCATAATTTTTTCCTCCGAGAAACGGTTGAAATGCACGCGCGGCGCGGCTTTGTCGTTTGTTAATAAAAAATTAACAAAATAAATTTCGCAACCCTGTTGCAAAATGGACAAAAATAGTATACAATAGAGACCGCAAAGAAAGGAAGTGGAGCCTGCTTGGCTCCGTTTTGAAAGGATACACATGGAAAATCGCAAACGAATTTATGCGGATAACGCGGCGACAACGCCCGTTTCCAAAGAGGTTATAGACGCCATGGAGCCTTGCTTCCGCGAGCTTTGGGGTAACCCCTCCAGCCTTCACACCGATGGGCAGAGAGCCCGTGAGCTTGTGGAGGCGGCACGAGCCAAGGTGGCGGCTGCCATCGGCGCGGAGCCCTCGGAGATCTACTTTACCTCCTGCGGCTCGGAATCGGATAACTGGGCCATCAAGGGCGCGGCACATATGCTGGGCGGCAAGAGAAAGAGGATCGTAACGAGCAAGATCGAGCACCACGCGGTGCTTCATACCTGCGCGGCACTGGAAAAGGAAGGCTTTGAGGTGGTTTACGTGGGCGTGGACGAGCGCGGCGTTATCAGGATGGACGAGCTTCGCGCGGCGGTGGATGAAAACACATCGCTGGTGGCGATCATGATGGCCAACAACGAGATCGGTACCGTCGAGCCCATTCGCGAGATCGCCGAGATCGCGCACGAAAAGGGTGCGCTGATGTTCACCGATGCGGTTCAGGCGGTCGGAAACATTCCGGTAAACGTAAAGGAGCTGGGTGTCGATATGCTGGCGCTTTCGGGTCACAAGATCCATGCGCCGAAAGGAATTGGCGCGCTTTATATCCGTCGGGGCGTTCGCGTCCGCAATCTCATTGACGGCGGCGGCCAGGAAAAGGGAAAGCGCGGCGGCACCGAGAACGTACCGTATATCGTGGGGCTCGGCGTGGCCATTGAGGCGGCGGTTGCCCGTTTGCCTGAGATGGAGCGCGTTCGTGTGCTTCGCAATAAGCTGATTGACGGTCTGCTTACGCTTCCGTATTCACGTCTGAACGGCGACCGAGAGCTTCGCTTGCCCGGAAACGCCAATCTTTCCTTCTCGTACGTAGAGGGCGAGGGACTGCTTCTGCTTTTGGATATGGCGGGCGTCAGCGCATCGACCGGCTCGGCGTGCTCGTCGAACTCGCTGGAGGCATCTCACGTGCTTTTGTCGATCGGTGTGGACATTGAGGATGCGCACGGCTCGCTCCGCTTCTCGCTGTCGCACGAGAACACCGAGGAGGACGTGGATGCGATCGTAAAGGCGGTACGGGAGAGCGTGGAGCGTCTTCGCGCTATGAGCCCGATCTATCCTGCCAAATAATTTTATCGAGGGAGAAATATAAATATGCTTTATAGTGAAAAGGTTATGGATCACTTCAGCCATCCGAGAAACGTGGGCGAAATGCCCGACGCGGACGGCGTGGGTATGGTTGGAAACGCCAAGTGCGGCGATATTATGCAGATGTTTATCAAGGTTGACAAGGAGACGGGCATCATTACCGACGTCAGCTTCAAGACCTTTGGCTGCGGCGCGGCGATTGCCACGTCCTCGATGGCTACCGAGCTTGTCAAGGGCAAGAGCATCGACGAGGCGCTGGCGCTTACCAACTCCGCTGTTGTGGAGGCGCTTGAGGGACTTCCGCCCGTTAAGATCCACTGCTCGGTGCTTGCCGAGGAGGCCATCAAGGCGGCGGTTGCGGACTACTACAAGAAAAACGGGATCGACAAGGAGATCCCAATGCCCGAGGATTGCCACGAGTGCGAGCTTCACTAAACGAGACGCCCGAGGATGGCGATTGATTCCGAAAACAACACATAAAAAGCCACGCGCTGTGTCAAATCGCACAGCGCGTTTTTTATATTTATTTAAAAGAAATTCCATATTGCAAAACAATTTCGGATTGAAGTGAAATAACACGAAAAGATATAAATCAATTGAATTGACAATTTTTTAAAAGGAATTATCAAGCAATAAAAATCATAAATCGGAGGTGCTGAAGGGCAAAAAGATGATGGCAACAAATTCCATATGCAAAGCTCGAACGCGTGCCGATCGCCTTGCCCCGCTCGCAAAGAAGCGCGCATCTTTTTTTTGGGGAAAAACTTGCAAAAGTGTTGCTTTTTTTGAAGACCTGTGGTACAATGTTTGTAAAAGACGGAAGCCTGCCGATGCAAATCGGACTTGTGGCAGTGTGCAGTATTGCAGCCGTCTTTTTTTTCTTTTTGGTAAAAGGGATGACGGAGGCGGCTTGCCGATGCGTCGCGGTCTCGTTTTGTGTTCGGTTGCGCGTCCGAGCTGTAAAGTTGTGGCTTGGTGCGGCGAGAACCGAAGGGGGAGACAAGGAGACCGGGACGAGGGATGGGGTGGGCAGGGACGTCAGGGCGGAACGAGGGCGATGGGAGCGGCGGGTGTGGCGCGAGCCCGGTGTGCGAGCGAAGGAACGGCACTTTTATCCTCGTGGAATAAATAACCATAAAAGTAAAATAAAGGAAAAAGACATTAAAACGCCTTAAATTTTTCAAAAAAAGCGGTGGATTGCGTTTGGGCGAAAAAAATATTTTTGAAAACGGCAAAAAAGAATGGAAAATTCTTGCCGATTTTTTGTTCATATCTTGTGCATAAATCACAAAAAACAGGCGCATTTTGGGGGAGCGTCTGAGCGGGAGAAAAAAGAGACGGTGAGCACACGGGTAAAAATAATTTACCCCGCTTTGTTGGGTGTCTTTTGGCAATGCCGGTGAATGGATAAAGTGCACAAAAATGGCGAAAAAACATAGAGAATTGGCCAAAGGCGAGTAAGTGAAATTTACCATTTGGAGAGGCGCGGAAAAAGAGGCGTAGAAATAAAAAGAGAAAAAGCTCGCAAACCCTTGGGGGACAAGGATTTTCGATTTTGTGCCATATATATCTATGTAAGGATTTTCCTTGACAGAGAAGCGGTTTTGTGGTATGATATCGATATAAATAATAGCATATTGAGCGCTTTTTGAGACGATTTGACGCGAAAAACGTCAAATTTTTTCATGTGCGCTGTTACGCACTCCGCCATCGGGGCCGGTCGCCCTTGTGCGGAATGCCATATGCCCATGTTCACAAATGCAGGAGGAAGACTTATGAACAAGAAGAAAACCCAAAGAATCTTGTCTTTGGTGCTTGCTTTGACGTTCCTTTTGTCGGGGGCAACGATCGTTGCGTCGGCAGAAGAAAACGTGTTACTTTCGGCGCCCGCGCTTACCGTGTCGCCCGAAGCAGGCGCAGCGGGGTCGAATGCCGGTGGCAACTCGGTGACCGACGCCACCATTGACGACGTGCGCGAGATTCTTGACTCCAAATCCTATGACGAGTACCGCGCGGAGCATTGCGTGGTCGGTACGGTCGTGGAAAACGGGATCAAGAAGACGACATATACCTGGAAGGTAGATCCGGGCAAGGAGGAGATCGTCATTGACGCGATCGCCGACCTGTATGCCGAGGGAACCGACGCCGCTTACAAGATTGAGACCTATGACGGCGTTGAGGCACTGTATACTCCCTCTGCGGGAACGGTATCCTGGAAGGTTGCCATCCCCGAAAGAGCGAGATACAGCATCATCATCGAGTACTATGCCGTACATATGACCAACGACGGCACGGTGGTGAGTAAGGCAACCGATATCGGAAGAATCTTCCGTATTGATTCTGCCATTCCGTTCCTTGAGGCGCGCTATCTGAGTCTGCCCAAGACCTACACCAACAACTACATTGACGGTGAGCTGAAGGCGGCGGATGCGGCGCAGGCTGCCGATCTTCTGGCAAGGGCGCAGGCGGCAGGCTTTGAGGCCATAACGGAGATCCGTGAGGACGGAACCTATGTTTTGTATGAGATCCCCGAGGTGTGGACTGCTGAGAAGATCGCATACTGCAACGAAACGGGGCTTCGTTTCTACACGCGCGATATCGACAACAACGAGATCCGTCCCACGCTGGCGCAGAGCCCCTCGTGGAGAGACTACGAGATCCACGACGGAAACGGTTATTATTCCGAGTCCTTCGAGTTTGTTTTTGACAAATCCGACGAGACGGTGATCTCGCTTACGAGTGTCAGCGAGCCGATGGCGATCAAGTCGATCCGCCTGGTTCCTCACGAGAGCTACAAGTCGATCGAGGAGATCCGTGCCGGATATCCGCAGGTGATCGGAACCGATAAGGTTCAGCTTGAGGGTGAGTATCCGCTGTCCACCTCCTCGCAGACGGTGTATCCGATGGAGGATACGCGCTCTGCGCTGACCCATCCCATTGCTACCGGCTACACGCTTCTGAACTCCATTGGCGGTGTCGGCGGTGAAAAATGGGTGTCCTCCGGCCAGACGGTCTCCTACAAATTCTCCGTGGCGGAAAGCGGCGTATATAATATTGTAGCGAGATTCAGCCAGTCGG
Source organism: uncultured Clostridia bacterium (assembly GCA_904502055.1). Taxonomy (GTDB): domain Bacteria; phylum Bacillota; class Clostridia; order Oscillospirales; family CAG-272; genus RGIG8775. The sequence continues at coordinate 12,496 of CAJGDZ010000005.1, forward strand.
TGCTTGACGGTATGTACTCCTCCCGCTCTCTCGGTATTTACACCGATTATACAGAGGAAGAATATAAGGCGAAGTACGGTGATCTTGCCGGTTACTACAATGGCGTGCCCTGCATGGAGGCCGCACAGCTTCGCTTTGATTACGATACCAAGTGGCAGACCAAGGTGCTGTCCGACGGTACGGGCGATCTTTCCTTCTACTTTGAAAAGGGCGTTGAGTACCGCATTGACCTTGTGGTAACGCTTGGCTCGATGGGCTCGCTTGTGGCACAGGTTGAGACCATCCTTGAGGAGATCAACACCGACTATCTGAGCATTCTGATGCTGACCGGTGCGGATCCCGACGATTACCGTGACTACGGCTTCAAGCGCGTTATGCCCGATGTTGTCGAGGACCTTGCCGAAAAGGGTAAGCTTCTTTACGAGCTGGTTGCCGAGCTTGAGAATATGTCCGGCATCAAGGGCTCGATGGCGGCTACGCTGGAAAAGGTAGCTTGGCTGCTTGACCGTATGGGTAACGATCCCGAGAACGAGATCGCAAGAAACCTTGCCCAGTTCAAGAGTAACATCGGTTCGCTCGGTACTTGGATCAGCGATGCCAAGACCCAGCCCCTTCAGCTTGATTACCTTCTGATCCAGGGTACCGATCAGCCTCTCCCGAGGGCAGAGGCCAACTTCTTCCAGTCCTTTAGTCACGAGCTTAAGAGCTTCTTCCAGAGCTTTGTCCGTAACTACGACCGAATGGGTGCGATGGAGGATTACGGCAAGGATGACGAGGGTATCGTTGAGGTTTGGCTGGCTTACGGCCGTGACCAGTCTCAGGTTATCCGTAACCTTGTTAACAACGAATTTACGCCCGAAACCGGTGTTCCCGTAAACCTTAAGCTGGTTGCGGCCGGTACGCTTCTTCCTTCGATTCTGGCTAAGAGCGGACCTGACGTGTACATCGGTCTTGCGCAGAGTGATATCATCAACTACGCCATTCGTGGTGCGCTGATCCCGATCGAGGGCTGTGACGGCTTTGAGGAGCTTTGTCTTGACCCCGAGACCCGCCAGTTCAACGAGGCGGCAATGCTGGTTCTCGGTATTGAGGACGCGGCAAAGAAGATGCATTACTACGGTCTTCCCGAGACGCAGGCATTTAATATGATGTTTGTTCGTAAGGACATTCTGGCACAGCTTGACCTGGATATTCCCAAGACCTGGGATGACATTCTGGCAGCCATTCCCGTGCTCCAAGCGAACAACATGCAGATCGGTATGCACTCCGACTATCAGATCTTCCTTTATCAGATGGGTGGCGAGCTGTTTGCCGACAACGGTATGAGAATCAATCTGGACTCCAACACCGGTCTTGAGGCGTTCGAGTTTATGTGCAGTCTGTATACCAACTACTCCTTCCCCTATGCGTATGATTTCGCCAACCGTTTCCGTACCGGTGAGATGCCGATCGGCTTTGCTGCCTACACGGCAACGTACAACAACCTGAAGGTATTTGCCACCGAGATCGAGGGTCTTTGGGGTATGTACCCGATGCCCGGTACCGAGGACGCCTACGGTAACATCAACAACTGTGCGGTTTCCACCGTTTCGGCCATTGCTATGATCAACGGTTGCCGCAACATCGACGGCGCGTGGGAATTTATGAGATGGCACTCGGGTGAGAGCTGCCAGGCTCAGTACTCCAACGAGATGGTTGCCATCCTCGGTCCTTCCGCAAAGCACCCGACGGCAAACATCGAGGCTCTTGAGGGACTTCCGTGGTCGGCTGATGAGCTCAAGGAGATCAAGCTTCAGTTTAACAACCTCGCTTCGGTTCCCAACTACCCCGGTTCTTACATCATTGGCCGTTACACAGGATTTGCCCTTCTTGCTGCGATCAACAGCGGCGCGGACCCTGTTGAAGAACTTCTTTCCTATATTACAACGATCAACAAGGAGATCACCAGAAAGCGTGCCGAGTTTGAGCTGGAAACGCTCGACTACGTCGGACAGAAGCTTTCGGAAAAGCGACTTTCTCAGGCTCTCACACTTCTCGAGAAGGGTAAGATCGGTATCGAGATCGGTGTGGCTGAGGAGAACGGAGAGGTCGTTCTCAGAACCATCAACTATACGATCAGCGACAGCGTGAAAAAACAGTATGAAAGCGAATTTGAAAGCATGATTCTGGAACTGTCAAAGGCTGCCGACACCGATAACAAGATCAGCCAGGAAAAGCAGATGGAGACCCTTGAGGCCTGCATCGCAACGATGAGCGGCTTTAGCGTCAGCGCAAGCGACGCCGAGGGCGTAAATCAGGCAATCGCACTGATGAACGATGCTCTGAAGGCACTGATCAGTTATCAGGAATGATGAGATCTATATATTCTATTTGATTTAAGGAGAGAAAAATGTCAAACAAAGCAGCAGAGAAAAAAGCTGTTTCCCGGAAAGACATGACTCGTTGGCAGTGGACGTGGAAGGAGATCAAGAACAATAAGGTCGCTTACCTTATGGTTCTTCCTTTCATGCTCATCTTTACGCTGTTCACGATCGTTCCCGTTGTGCTTTCCATTGTTTTCAGCTTTACTGACTTTAACATGCTTGAGTGGCCGAACTTTGTGTTCGCTGAGAACTACGTTCGTTTGTTCCTGGATGATGATATTTTCATTATCGCTGTCAAGAATACCTTTATCTTCGCGGTTATCGTAGGCCCGATCTCGTACCTGCTTTCCTTTATGGTTGCGTGGTTCATCAACGAGCTTCCGCCCAAGATCCGTGCTGTCATTACCCTTATCTTCTACGCCCCCTCGATCTCGGGTCAGGTTTACCTCATCTGGCAGACCCTTTTCTCGGGTGACTCGTACGGTTGGGTCAATGCAAGACTTCTGGAAATGGGTCTTACCACCTCGCCCATTCAGTTCTTCCAGGATGCCAATTACGTTATGCCGCTGTGTATCGTGGTTGCGCTCTGGACGTCGCTGGGTACCGCGTTCCTGTCCTTCATCGCCGGTCTTCAGGGCGTCGATAAGGCACAGTATGAGGCGGGCGCCGTGGACGGCGTTAAGAACCGTTGGCAGGAGCTTTGGTTCATCACGCTTCCCAACATGGGACCGCAGCTGATGTTCGGTGCTATTATGGCGATCACCAACTCCTTCGGATTCGGTGCCATCGTTACCGCACTTTGCGGATTCCCGTCGGTCGACTATGCGGCGCATACCATTATGCACCACCTGGACGACTATTACGGACAGAGATTTGAGATCGGTTACGCTTCGGCGATCGCCGTGGTGCTGTTCCTTATCATGATCGGCGCCAATATGGTCGTTAAGAAGGTCATTGCAAAGGTAGGTACGTAATTATGAGTAAGAAATTAAGAACAAGAAATCATAAGGTCGTACTTAACCGTTCGCGCGGCGGTGACGCGGGTATTACCGTGATCCTGACCATTCTCGGCGCATTCATGTTCCTCCCGATGCTTTACGTGGTCATGCAGTCCTTAAAGCCTCTGGATGAGCTGTGGATGTTCCCCCCGAGATTCTACGTGGTAAACCCCACGCTTTCCAACTATACCGACCAGTTGACGCTGATGAACACCTCTTGGGTTCCGTTCTCGCGTTACATCTTCAATACCGTTTTCGTTTCGGTTGTCGGAACGACGGGTAACCTGTTCTTCTCCTCGATGGCCGCTTACGCCATGGCTAAGATCAAGTTCCCGGGCGGCAAGGCAATGTTCAAGACCGTTCAGACGTCCCTGATGTTCCATGCAACGGTTACGGCCACCACCTCCTTCCTCATCATGAGCGGACTTGGCCTTCTGGATACCTACTGGGCAAGAATCATTCCTGCTTGGGGTACCACGCTTGGTCTTTACCTGATGAAGCAGTTTATGGAGTCCGGCGTTACCGACGCGGTGCTGGAGAGTGCGCGTCTTGACGGCGCGAGCGAGATCCGTACATACTGGACCATCGCGATGCCGATGGTTAAGCCGGCTTGGTTGACGCTGATCGTTTACTCCTTCCAGGGCCTGTGGAACGCAGGTGCTTCGGCCTACATTCAGTCCGAGCAGCTCAAGTCCTTCAACTACGCGATCCAGCAGGTTATGGCGGGCGGTATCAAGCGTGCCGGTGCAGGTGCGGCCTCCACAGTTATTATGATGGTCGTGCCGATTGCGGTCTTCGTTATTACACAGTCGAATATCATTGAGACCATGGGTTCCAGTGGTATGAAGGATTAAAGGAGGTTGCAGATGAAAAAGTTCATATCGATTCTGGCTTTGATGTTTGCCCTTCTGATGATCCTTCCGATGACGGTGGGTGCATTCAACTCGTACCAGACCTATACCAACTCGATCGAGGGCGTTGCTCTGTATTCTCCGGACGCGTACGTTCCGATCAACACCTACAATTCCGCGTATATGGGCGTGGAAAAGGCGCTTTCCGATCCGTACGATCTGTTCGTTGACGGTGAGATGAACGTGTACATTGCCGACGCCGGCAATAACGCGGTCATCGTTCTCGACAGATATTACAAGCATAAGTTTACGCTTACCAGCTTTACCAACGAGATCGGCGCGCCCGACTCCTTTACCTCTCCCCGTGGTGTGTACGTAACCGATGACAAGATCGACGGCTACGGCAACCTTGTGGAGGAGGGAAAGATCTACGTTTGTGACACACAGAACTACCGTCTGGTCGTTTTCAGCCGCAGCGGTGAGTTCCTGTACGTGCTGGACGCTCCCGAATCCGAGCTGTTTGAGGAAAATTCCATCTACTATCCGATCGCGGTAGCGGTGGATAAGTTCGGACGAATCTTCGTGGTTTCCTCGCAGACCACGCAGGGTATCATCGTTCTGACCTCGGACGGTACGTTTACCGGATTCATCGGTGCCCCCACGGTCAGCATTTCCGCGTGGGACATCATCTGGAAGCGTTTCCAGACCGATGCGCAGAAAAAGCTTTCCTCGCGCTTCGTTCCCGTAACCTTCAACAATATTACGGTCGATGAGGACGGCTTCGTGTACGCGACCTCCGATAAGATCGAGGCAGGTAAGATCGAGTCCGCGATCCGTTCAAAGTCGATCGCCGGAGCCGATTCGCCGGTCAAGATGCTCAACGCCGCCGGCGATGAGATCATGAACCGTAACGGCTTCTTCCCGCCCTTGGGTGAGATCGACTACATGATGAGCTCGACCAACTCGGGCGACATTACCGGCGTTTCCACCATTGGTGATGTGGCACTCGGCGAGGCTAAGACCTGGTCGATCACCGACACCAAGCGAAGCAAGATCTACACCTACGATACGCAGGGCAACCTTCTGTTTGCCTTTGGTGACAAGGGTAGCTTGCAGCTGGGTAACATCGGTACGCTCAAGGCCATCGCGTACCAGGGCGACAAGCTTCTGGCGCTGGACTCCGGTTCGTCCAAGAGCATTACCGTGTATGAGAGAACCGAGTACGGTGACATTCTGATCGGCGCCGTTTCGGACCAGCTCAACCGAGAGTATGACCGAGCACAGACCAACTGGACCGAGATCCTCAAGCGTAACTCCAACTTCGACGCCGCTTACATCGGAATCGGTCAGGCACTGTACCGCAGCGGTAAGTATCAGGCGGCTATGGACTACTTTGAGGCCGCATACGATACCGAAAACTGGTCGCTGGCTTACTCGGAAATGCGTAAGCTCAATATCGAAAAGATCTTCCTTCTGATCCCCGTTGTGATCGTTGCCCTGATTGTCGGTCTTTCCTTCCTTCTCAAGAAGATCAACCGCATCAACGTTCGCGCGGCTACCTCGGGTGAAAAGATCACCTTCGGTAAGGAGCTCTTGTTCGGCTTCCACGTGATTATGCATCCGTTTGACGGATTCTGGGACCTTAAGAAGGAGAAGCGTGGCTCACTCCGTGCGGCACTCGTTTTCCTTGGTATTACGGTTCTTACCTTCTTCTATCAGGCAATCGGTCAGGGCTATCTGTTTAACCCGACCGGAAAGTACTCCACCATCTTTGCACAGCTGGTTGGCGTATGTATGCCGATCCTTCTCTTCGTTATCGCAAACTGGTGTCTGACGACGCTGTTTGAGGGCGAAGGAAGCTTTAAGGACATCTTTATTGCAACCTGTTACTCGCTGGTTCCGCTTCCCCTGCTTCTGATCCCGTCGACCATCGCTTCGAATATGGTCAACATCAACGAGCAGGATATCGTGACTCTGCTTGTATCTCTGGCCTTCATCTGGGCAGGCTTCCTGATCTTCTTCGGAACGATGGTCACACACGACTATTCGCTCGGTAAGAACGTGATCATGATCGTTTGCTCGATCGTAGGTATGGCGTTTATTATGTTCGTGGCACTTCTGTTTACGACGCTTCTGGGTAAGATCGTAGGCTTTGTGACCAACATTATAACCGAGCTTGCATACCGTATGTAACATACAGAATAGGAGATGATAGAATGAAAAAATTAAATAGAATGATATCGTTGCTCTTAACTGTATGCTTCGTTCTCAGTGCTCTGACAAGCCTCCTTACCGTCGGCGTTTCGGCTGCGGATACCAAGGAGGAGGAGATCGACCTTTCGGCGATCAACTACACCACCGAGATCTACTATACGGCTGAGGATAAGCTCGCAACGATGGCATTGGCATTTGAAAAGGGTGACTACCAGCTGTGGGTCAACAGCTTCACAGGTGAGGTCGCTACCATCAATACCAAGACCGGTGAAATGCTGTTCTCCAATCCTTACGACGTGGGAATCAGCAAGGCCGTTACCTCGCTGAAGACAGAGCTTCTCTCGCAGATCGTTATCGGTTATACCAGTAACGAGTCTACGATGATCAATACCTTCAACAGCTATACCGATGCGGCACTCAACAATCAGATCAAGATCAAGAACATCAAGAACGGTATCCGTGTTGAGTATACCATCGGACGTGAGGAGACCAACTATCTGGTGCCCCGTCTGATTCCCGCAGACCGATTTGAGCTGTTCTTCGGTAAGGATACGATGGGTGCGGCTATGGCTGAGGAAGGTAAGGAATGGTATTACAACCAGAGATTTATGACCTTCTTCTCGCTCAGAGATCCTGCCCTTGTGGCAGACTCTGACCGTAAGCTCTCTGAGCTTTACGCAGAGCTTCCCATTACGCAGAAGATCGGTGCGGTCTACCAGATCAACGGTGAGATCACTCCTGCGGAGCTGATGCGCCTTGAGGAGTACATCAAGACCTACGTTCCCTCGTACACCTACGAGGAATTGGACTATGACCACGAAAAGACCGAGTACGTCAGCGAGGACCAGAATCCTCCCGTATTCAAGATGGCTCTTGAGTACACGCTTGATGAGCTTGGACTTACGGCGACGCTTCCCGCAAACGGTATCCGTTTTGACGAGTCGCTGTACCAGCTGTCCTACGTTACCATCCTTCCGTATATGGGAGCCGGTACGTACAGCGAGTTTATGCCGAACACGGGCTACACCTTCCTTCCCGACGGTGCCGGTGCGATCTTCCGCTTTGAGGATCTCACGGGCGGCGGTACGGTAAGCGGTCAGGTCTACGGACAGGACTATGCCTACCACACCATTACCGGTAAGTATCAGGAAGTGTTCCGCATGCCGGTCTACGGTATTGTGCGTGACAGCGTATACTCCTATGCAAAGAATGCGGCTGACGGTGCCTACGTTCGTGTGGAAAACAAAGAGCCCACCAGCAGTGGCTTCTTTGCCATCATCGAAGAGGGAGACGCGTTGGCTACCATCAAGTCTTACCACTTCGGTAAGAGTGCCGAGTATCATACGGCGCAGGTAACGGTCAACCCCAGACCTTCGGACTCGTATAACCTGGCGGACTCCATCTCGGTTGGTAACAACTCGACCTGGACCGTTGTTTCCGACCGTAAGTACGTCGGCAACTACAAGATCCGCTACATTATGCTGACCGACGATAAGATCGCGGCCGAAAAGGGCGTTACCGATTACTACCCGGCAAACTACTTCGGTATGGCAATGGCATATCAGGATTACCTGACCTCGCCGTATTCGACGGGCACGCAGAATGAGGCTCCCGAAAATCAGTCTACCATACTGCAGCGTCTGGATGCAGACAAGATGGAATCCACCATCCCGCTTTACATCGAGACCTTCGGTACCATCGAGACCGTGGAGAAGATCCTTTCGGTTCCCGTAAACGTAATGGCTCCTCTTACGACCTTTGAGGACATTATGACGATGTACGCTGAGATGGCCGAATACGGTGACATCACCAACATCAATTTTAAGCTGACCGGCTACGCCAACGGCGGTATGTATTCCACCGTTCCTTACGGACTCGATTGGGAAAAGGCTGTTGGCGGCAAAAAGGGTCTCCGCGAGCTTCTTAAGTATGCACAGAGCATCAACAAGGACTCCGAGACCGACGGCAAGGCGCTGGGTATTTTCCCGGATTTTGACTTTGTGTATATGACGAGCATGTCGAACTTTGACGGATTCTCGCTGAAGGATCACGCCGCAAAGACCATCGACAACCGTTACACCATGAAATCCACCTATTCCTCGACCAAGCAGACGCACGAGGGATACGGCGAGCTTCTGATCTCGCCGGCTTACTTCAGCCGCTTCTATGAAAAGCTGACAAAGAATTATCTGAAATTCCTGGATGAGGAGGACGGCATTACCGCACTCAACATCTCGGCCGCCACGCTGGGTACGGACCTCAACTCCGACTTCGACGAGGATGAGCCCTACAACCGTGAGGACAACAAGGAGTTTACCGTACAGGCGCTCAAGTACCTTTCGGATAACTACAACAAGGTCATGGTAGAGGGTGGAAACGTTTACTCGTGGCAGTATGTGGATCACATTGTCGGTCTTTCGATCGACTCCAGCCGTTATCTGATGGCCAGCAACACCATTCCCTTTGCGGGAATTGTGCTTCACGGCTTCAAGCAGTATACCGGCACGGCCATCAATAGGGAAGGTAACCTCCAGTACGGTATTCTGAAGGCTATCGAGAGCGGCTCGTCGCTGTACTTCGTTTTGACCTATCAGAACGCGACCAAGCTGAAGGAGGACATCCTTCTGAGCCAGAATTACTCGGTCAGATATGACATTTGGGCGGGTAGCTACAACGAGGAGGGTCAGTTTGAGACCGGTGAGCTTGTTGAGCTGTACCATCAGCTGAACGATGCCATTGCCGACGTTCAGACCAAGACCATCATCAGCCACCAGCTTCTTGACGGATGGCGTATTCCCGATGCGGATGAGCTTGAGGCGGATGCGGTAGCCAAGGAAAAGGCTGAGCTTGAGGCGGCTGAGGCGGAGAAGCTTGCTGAGGAGGCTAGACTTCGCCGTGAGCACCTTGAGGCAAGAGTCTCGGTTGTTAACAATGCGCAGATCGCTTACAACACGGGTAAGACCCGTCTTGAGAGCGTTCAGATCGAAACGATTCTGAAGAATCTTGAAAACGCGCTTAAGAGAATTGAGAGCGCCGAGAAGGCCATTGCCGCCGCTCCCGCAGGCACGGATGTTTCCGAGCTGGAAAAGGAGATCGCAACGGCCGAAAGAACCATTCGCACTCTTTACGAGACCAACATCGTAGCGGTTTACGATGCGGTTGAGAGAGCGTACAACACGGTTCTGGATAAGCAGAGAGTCCTTGAGAAGTCGATCGAATTCTTCAAGGCAGACGGAACCTACGCCGAGGCATTCATTGCTGAGGTTGAGGCAAACATCGAGCCTCTTGAGGCTGTTGTAGCACAGGCTACGGCCGCTATGGAGACCATTGAGGGCTACCGCGAGCAGGTTCTTGCCGCGGCTAAGGGCCTGATCGTGGAAGAGGAAGAAGAGCAAGAAGTGATCGTTGAAGAGAAGATGCCCGCAAAGTATAAGCTCGACGACGGATCGATCGTAGCGGTTACCTACGGCGAGGTAGGCGCTCCCTACAAGACCTTCCTTCTCAACTACAACTACTTTGATATTACCGTAGATTTCGAAGGCACAAGCTATGAGATCAAGCCTTACGGCTATGCCGTGATCAAACACTAAGGAAAGGGAGGGATTTTTACATGACGAATACAAAAGCTGTCGGTCAGGTAAAAGCTGCACCGAAGAAAAGAAGAAAAATCGCTTCTCTTGACCGTAAGAAGGCGCGTGCAGGTTGGATCTTTGTCCTTCCGTTCGTGGTCGGCTTTGTGCTGATCTATTTGCCCATCGTGCTGGACTCCATCACGTTGAGCTTTAACTGGATGTCCACCGTTCAGGGTGGTGGCTACGAGCTGACGTTTGTTGGCTTCGACAACTACAAAGCGGCACTTTTTGAGGATCCCAACTACGTAAAGACACTGGTTTCGGGTCTTAAGAATCTGGCGTTTGACATTCCCGCTATTATCATCTTCTCGCTGTTCATGGCCATTCTTCTGAATCAGAAGATGGCGGGAAGAGCCGCGTTCCGTGCCATCTTCTTCATCCCGGTTATTCTTTCGACCGGTCTGATGGAGGGCATTGAGGCGCAGAACATCATCGGTGACTATATGGACTCCGCCGAGGGTATCGACGACGGCTCGGGAACGAGTGCGGCGTCGGAGATCGTCTCCGCGATGGATATTGAAAAGCTGTTTGCCAACATGAAGGTTGGTACCGAGCTTGTGGAATACGTCGTGGGTATGATCAACAACATTTACGACATTGTAAACCGTTCCGGTGTACAGATGCTGATCTTCCTTACCGGTCTTCAGTCCATCTCGCCCGCCATCTACGAGTCCTGCTCGATCGACGGCGCAACGGCATGGGAAACCTTCTGGAAGATCACGCTTCCGATGATAAGCCCGATGATCCTGGTCAACGCGGTCTACACCATCATCGACTCGTTTACAACCGACTCCAACATTGTGATGGGCTTTATCTCCCAGGCACAGAGTGCAACGCACGGACGTGAGCTGAGTACAGCTATGGCGTGGATGTACTTCCTGATCGTCATTCTGATCCTTGCGATCGTGGCGGGCATTATGTCGGCGTTCGTATTCTACCAAAAGAAGGATTAAGGAGGTGTTAGCATGAATCAACCCAAGGTTATGAAAGAAAGCAAAAATAAGATTCGTGTGGATTTTGAAAGAACACCTCTGAAGGAAAGACTGAAGGCAAAATTCCTTTCGATGTTTTTCCTGAAAAAGGTGGTTTGGTACATCTTCCGCCTGGTTCTTCTGGTAGGTATTTCCTACATTGTTCTGTTCCCGTTCTTCTCCAAGATTGCAGGCTCGTTTATGAGCCCTGAGGATTTTGTTGACGTTACGGTACGTCTGATCCCCAAGCACTTTACGCTCAACACCTATCGGGCGATCATCGTGGAAAACGGCTTCTTCGAGGCCTTCAAGAACACGCTGGTGCTTTCGCTGTCCGCCGCTATTTTGCAGACCTTCTCGTGCTGCCTTGTCGGTTACGGATTGGCAAAGTTCAAGTTCAAGGGTAACAACCTTGTCTTTATTGCGGTGCTCTTTACCATGGTTCTTCCGCATCAGACGCTCAGCTTCTCGTTCAGTGTAAACTTCACGTACTTCTGGCAGGGATTTTTCGGACTTCTTCACGCCATTCACTTGGTGCCCGACAAGCTCGCTACCGGTCTGAACCTGATCAACACACACTGGCCGATGGCACTGCTTTCGGCTACGGCGCTGGCGTTCAAGAACGGTCTGTATATCTTCCTCTTCAGACAGTTCTTCCGCGGTGTTCCGGATGAGCTTGAGGAGTCGGCGTATATCGACGGCTCGGGCGTATTCCGTACTTACTTCCAGATCATTCTTCCGCTTTCCGTTCCGACGATGATCACGGTGTTCCTGTTCTCGTTCTGCTGGCAGTGGACCGACGACTTCTACACCAATCTCTTCTACACGGTAGCGAGAATGAAGCTGATGCCCAGCATCGTTTCGATTCCTTCGTCGCTGATGCTCGGCTATGCCGGACAGAATCTGTTTGACGCGGCGATCAAGAATACCGCAGGTATTCTGATCATTCTTCCGCTTGTCATTCTGTACGTATTCTGTCAGAGATACCTCGTTCAGGGTATTGAGCGTTCGGGTCTTACGGCAGACTAATCTACGGTTACGTAGGATATTCTACAAGCATAAAAACAACGCCTTGGCCATTTGGCCAAGGCGTTGTTTGATAAAGAAAGGCCGCCGACGTTTGTCGGCGGCCTTTTGCGTGTCAGAGTTTTTTTGGTAGAGCTGATTTCTGTGCCCACGCCGCAAGAAGGCGCATGGCGAGGAAGAGAAGAGCACCGTAAAGGACAATGTCCGAGGTGTAGCCGACCACCATCTGCAGAACCTCTCTGCCCGAGGTGGGGAGACCGAGACCGATGTCATAGATCACACGGCTGATAACTTTGAAAAGAAGGACGGTAAGTGAGGAAAAAAGGAGCGAGCGTTTTATCGAAGCGGTCAGCCGTATGACCAGCAGGATCACAAGGAGAACGATAAGATACTGCGCCAGCTCGATGGCAAGAGAAAACAACTGCAAGGGGAGCGTGGCGACCATAAATTCATACTCGGAAACGCGGTCGATGAGCAGCTTTCCCACAAGCGTAAGCCCCGTGCGGTAAAGCGTGACACCTACAGACAAGAACAGGAACGGAATTGCTTTCAAAAAACCGAATTCCCCTATTAATACAGAAGAAAAGCTGTAAAAAAGTGCGAACGTGAAAAGAGTGAGCAGTGTTTGGAGCAGAGGAAAGATGGCGGCCAAGAGACTGTCGGCCAAAAGCACGTCGCTCAGCACAATAAATTCCAGCCGTGCCACGGCAAATCGCAGGGTCGCGACCGACAATCCGAGGATCGCCGCGATGCCGCAGAGCTTGCGGCGGTAGGTTTTATATTCAAGTTGGGTTTCCATATGCCCTCCCGATGTTTTTCTTTATTGTATCACAAACGGACAAAAAAGAAAAGGGGTATTTGTAAATTCTTGCCTTTGGCATGAAACGGGCGGCCTATGCATATGGTGGTATAAAAAGGGAGGTGTGCTCGTGGGGAATTTTGACAGGGGACGTCGCATTTTGAATTTTTCTGAGAATATAGATTACGCAGATATGAAGGAAGTGGTTTCTGTTTTTGCCGAGCGCTACGGCGAGGTAGGGCTCACCACGCTTGGCACCAGCATTCTCGGGCGGGAGATCCCGATGCTTCAGCTGGGAAACGGGCGAAAAAAGGTGATCTATATTGGCGCGCATCACGGTATGGAGGGAATGACGGCGGCGCTTCTTTTGCGCTTTGTCAACGAGTTCTGTGAGCTATACCGCGCGGGGAGCGTGGTGGATAAGGTGCCGATTCGTGCCCTGTTTGAGGCGCGGAGCATTTACGTGGTGCCCATGCTCAATCCCGACGGCGTGGAGTATGCCGTAAACGGGGTCTCGGAGGATAATCCACTTCGTGAGCGTGTGCTTTCGATGAGCGGCGGCAGCGAGAATCTTAGACACTGGCAGGCCAATGCGCGGGGCGTGGATCTTAACCATAACTACGATGCCGGCTTCGCGGAATACAAGGCCGTGGAACGCGAGCTGGATATTCTTGGCGGCGCACCTTCGCGCTACAGCGGTGAGCATCCTGAGTCTGAGCCCGAGGTGGGCTATCTGTGCAATTTTCTGCGCTTTTCGGGAGATTTTGAGCTGGCACTCAGTCTGCATACGCAGGGGGAGGAGATCTACTACACAAGTGTGGGCGAGGGGGCTTCGACCCATGAGCGCATCGGGCGCTATCTGGCGGGGCTTTGCGAATATCGCCTGGCAAAGCCCGAAGGACCTGCGGCCTTTGGCGGCTTTACCGATTGGTTTATTCGTGAGTTTGGCAAGCCGTCCTTTACCGTGGAGTGCGGTAAGGGGACAAATCCGCTTCCGTTTTCCGACTTCCCGATGACCTACCTCCGCATCCGCAAAATGCTCTTTATGGCGCCGATGCTGATTTGAAAAATGATAAATTGAAGTTTGTCGGGGGAGGACGAGGGGCTCTGCCCCAAACCCC
>CAJGDZ010000006.1 GCA_904502055.1 uncultured Clostridia bacterium
CTTCTCAGCGCCGAAGGAAACCTTGCCAATGGGGCAGTGGATGATGTTGGTCTTGTCCAGACGATACTCCACCTTACCGGCCTTGATCTCGTTGACGGCCTTGGTCACGTCCATGGTGACGGTGCCGGCCTTGGGAGAGGGCATCAGACCCTTGGGACCCAGAACCTTACCCAGACGACCGATGGTACCCATCATGTCGGGGGAAGCGATAACCACGTCGAAGTCGAACCAGTTTTCCTTCTGGATCTTCTCGGCCAGCTCAACGCCACCGACGTAGTCGGCGCCCTCAGCCTTAGCCTTCTCGATGTTGTCGCCCTTAGCGAACACCAGAACGCGAGCGGTCTTACCGGTACCGTTGGGGAGGACAACGGCGCCACGGACCTGCTGGTCAGCGTGACGGGAGTCAACGCCAAGACGGATGTGGATCTCGATGGTCTCATCAAACTTTGCCTTAGAGGTCTGGCAAACCAGTGCAAGAGCCTCCTGGGGATCGTATGCTTTGTTCTTTTCAAGCAGCTTTACGCTGTCGGTATATTTCTTTCCCATGGTTCTTCTCCTCCTTTAGTCCTCTACCGTGATACCCATGCTGCGCGCGGTACCTGCGACCATGCTCATAGCGGTCTCGATGGTTGCGGCGTTAAGGTCGGGCATCTTTGTCTCGGCAATCTTTCTCACCTGATCCTTGGTAAGCTTTGCTACCTTGGTCTTGTTGGGAACGGCCGATGCGGTCTCGATACCGCAAGCCTTCTTGATCAGAACGGCTGCGGGAGGAGTCTTGGTGATGAACGTGAAGGAACGGTCAGCGTAAACGGTGATGACAACGGGGATGATCAGACCGATGTCATTCTTGGTTCTCTCATTGAATTCCTTGGTGAATACAGGGATTGCAACACCGTAGGCACCGAGTGCGGGACCTACAGGGGGCTGAGGCGTAGCCTTGCCCGCGGGGAGCTGCAATTTGATATAACCCATAATTTTCTTTGCCATGATAAATTATACCTCCATATGTGGTGATGATGCGGGAGAATGGTAATGAATTTTTCTCCCTCCCACTTTTGTGCGGCGGATCCTCCGCCAGAAAAAACTTACTGCTCGGGCTTGATTGCTCCTGCATCAAGCTCAACAGGCATGTCGCGGCGGCCCTTCTTGACCAGAACCGTGACCTTTTTGGAATCTTCCGATATCGATTGAACAACGCCGGTGTAGCCTTCGAAAAGTCCGGAATAGATCACCACGCTGTCGCCGACAGAGAAGGACAGCTTTACGCGCTTTTCCTCAATGTTAAGCGCCTCAACCTCTTCCTCCGTAAGCGGAGTGGGACGGGAACCGGGGCCGACAAAGCCCGTAACGCCTGTGATGTTTCGCACGGCGTGCCAGCTTTCCTCGTTCATGCTCATCTTGACAAGCACGTATCCGGGGAAGATCTTGTTTTCTACCTCGATCTCCTTGTCACCCTTCTTTTCGATGACGATCTCGACGGGGACTCGGATATCATAAATCAGATGCTGGAGTCCTCTGTTTTCAACGATTTTTTCGAGACTTGCTTTTACTTTGTTTTCGTAACCCGAGTAGGTGTGCGCCACATACCATCTGGGGCCAACGTTCATTTCATTGATATCACTCATGCTCTGTTATCCTCAAAAAATGTTACCAAGTGTAAGGATGCCTTTGGAGAACAGGAAGTCGATCACACCAATCACGATGGCGGCGGCGATGATGATCACCAGCACCACAATGGTGTTCTTGCGAACCTGGTTCCAAGGAGTCCAAACGATCTTCTTGAGCTCACTCTTGAGGCCTCTCCACAGCTTTGCTACCTTTTCCTTGTGGGTCAAGCAGTAGATAACGACCAGGATAATAACCACACCGAGAACGGCGAGCGAGATGATGTCGCCGGTGGTAAGACCCTTCTTTTCCTCGGCGGTCTCATCGTCGTGATCGTGGTCGTGGTCATGGTCATCGGCTGCGGTTTCCGCGCTTGTCTCGGCAGAGGTCTCTGCTTCGGTCTCGGCGTCGGTCTCCGCGGGCGTAGACTCGGTCGCGTCGGGGGTCTGAGCAGCATCCAGAACAATGCCCGGCTCATCCTCGGCAGCGCTGCCTGCGTCCTCCAAGGCGTATGCGGCAACAGGGAAAAGAGAAAGCATCAGAACGACAGCCAGAATAAGGGCGATCGAGGTTCTTTTCAGCTTTGCATTCAACATTCTTTTCTCCTCCGCTTTACTTGGATTCTTTGTGAAGAGTGTGCTTGCGGCAGAACTTGCAGAACTTGTTCATCTCAAGTCTGTCAGGGTCATTCTTCTTGTTTTTCTTTGTGTCATAGTTTCTCTGCTTGCACTCGCTGCAAACCAGAGTGATCTTGACTCTTGCTTCATTAGCCATCTTTTTCGGCACCTCCCATTAATTTTTATTTGGTTTCGAACGAAACCCGTGTACCTCCCTCCGCCAGCGGCATTATGCCCACGTTGGCGCGTTTTACGGGCATAACAAAAAAGACCTGCATAACAGAGGTAGAGCCATTATATCACTTTTGAGAGAATATGTCAAGAGGTTTTTGTAATTTTTTTGGAGTCGGTCCGTAGGCGGTGTTTCCTTGCTTGAATTTGCTCGGCGTGACTGAGAATTTTTCCTTGAAGCGGCGGGAAAAGTAAAACTGATCGCAGAAGCCGAGTGCGGTGCTGACCTGGCCGATGCCGGTCTGCGGGTCGGAAAGCATCTGCTCGGCTCTGAGAAAGACCATATCGTCGATGTACCTGCCTATGGGAATGCCCAGCTCCCGACGGAAGACGGTGCGGATCTTACTCTCGGAGAGGTAAAAGGCGCCGGCGATCTCCGCAACGGTGAGGCGGATGGAAAGGTTTTCCTCGATGTAACCGATCAGGCTTCGCACCAACGGCGAGGCGTTTTTAAATTCCGTGCGTTCAAACGGGAAGCGGTCCAGGATCTCGGTCAGCGTTTCCAGAAGCAAAAGCCGCAGGCGAAGGATGCCGAGGTGCTCGTGCGTGTTCAGCAGTGTCCTTAGCGTTTCCAATCTTTCCGCGGAGCAGGGGAGCGAGCAGATCCGACACGGGGAGAAGCAAAGTCCGTATTTTTCGGGGGTGGATACGGTGACGTGGAAGAAGATTTTTTCCATATACTCGCATCCGCAGGAAAAGGCACAGCCTGCGGGGATGAAGTAGACGTTTCCCGCGGTCACCTCCACGGTCTGATCGGCGGTCTTCAAAAAGCCGCCGCCCTTTGTGACGAAGTATAGCCGCGAGAAGGACGAGCCCGCGGTGGTAAAGTTCCAGCGGCTGTCCAGCGTAACGAGCATGGCGCGAGAGACACAAAGATCGGTTTCCTTAAGGGCATCCAGAAGCAAGCTTTCGTTCATAACAAAATCTCCATGTTTTGTGATAGAAAATACATTTTAAAAGACTTGTTTTCGTAGTATAATGAAAATGAAAAACACATATTATTATATCCGACTTTCCCAAGAATGTCAAGAAGGAGAAGAAAATGAGCGCAAAAGATATTATAAACGAAAAGGGGCTGGACGCGCAGGAGATCGCCGCGGCTAAGCGTCAGGAGGCCATTCGCAAGCAGGCCGAGGGCTACACCTACCCTGCCACGCCGCTTCAGCGCGAGACGCTGGAGTGGTTTATGGATCAGAAATTCGGTCTGATGGTGCATTGGGGATTATATAATCAGATGGGCATGAAGGAGTCCTGGCCGTTGGTGGACAAGGCGTGGACGAAATGGCAGTTCAAGCCCGGCACGACCAACCGCGAGGTGAAGGAGATGTATGCTCAGCTGCATCGGGGCTTTTTGCCGCTCCGCTTTGATCCCGACGAGTGGGCGGACGCGGCGTACGCCGCCGGCTTCCGCTATCTTTGCTTTACCACCAAGCACCACGACGGCTTTTGTATGTGGGATACCAAAACCACCGATTACAAGGTCACGGGTAGCGAGGTGCCGTATCGGAATAATAAAAACGCTGACATCACGCGCGCGTTGTTCAACGCCTTCCGCGGGCGCGGCATGGGCATTTCGTTGTATTACAGCCGCGGCGACTTCTCCTGCCCGTATTACTGGGAGGAGGGCTACGCGATGCGGGACGGAACCGAGCGCGTGCCGTCCTACGATCCCGACCAAAAGCCCGAGAAGTGGAAGAAATTTCAGGAATATACTTACGCGCAGCTGAAGGAGCTGGTCTCGGACTACGGTCGTATCGACGCGCTGTGGTACGACGGCGGCTGTGACGGCGTCAAGCTGGGCGTTCCCGAAATGACTGAGAAGCTTCGCGAGATCCAGCCGCATATGCTGGGGATCATGCGTGGCGGGCACGGCGTGTGCGAGGACGTGATCACGCCCGAGCTTGTTTTCCCCGACGGCTACGTGAACGTGCCGTGGGAGGTCTGCACCGTGATGGCAAAGCCGCTGGAGGAGTATGGCGAGTCGCGCTATACCTCGTTTGGATACACCTACGACGTGGACTATATGACCGCGAAGGAGGTGGCGCATATGTTGCTTGACGTGGTGTCGAAGGGCGGAAATCTGGCGCTGAACATCGCGCCTCAGCCCGACGGACGTTTGCCGGGACGCGCCCTTCGTGAGCTTGCGGTGCTTTCGGAGTGGATGAAGGTGTTTGCGCCTGCGATCCACGGAACGCGTGCCGCCGCGCCGTATCGCACCGGAAAATTTGCCTACACGAGGACCAAGGATGGCAGAAGAGTCCATGCGTTTTATCTGTATGACGACGGCGAACGTGTGGCAAGCGAATACGCCGTGCCCTTTGAGGGCAGGGCACGCCGCGTGACCGATATGCGCACGGGAGGCGAGCTTGCCTTTGTGCAGAGCGGAAATACGCTTACGGTGCAGAGTGACGCCGAGAGGGTAGGGGCACCCGGCGACATTGCCGATTGCTTTGCCATCGAGGTCGAATAAGAAACATATATATAGGAAGAACGCCGATTTTGGCGAATTTGCGGCAAAAAAGTTTTTAACATTTGCAAAAAACTCTTGACAAACGCCCAAACATTCGGTATAATAATCTCTGCGAGTTCTGCAAAGGCCGCTCGCAGAGTATGGAGAAGTACTCAAGAGGCCGAAGAGGCGCCCCTGCTAAGGGTGTAGGTCGGGATTAACCGGCGCGAGAGTTCAAATCTCTCCTTCTCCGCCAAAAAACAAGGCAACCCAATCGGGTTGCCTTGTTTTTTTGATGTCGAAGGATTTGAACGCGAGCACCGGGAACCGGCAAGAGAGGGAGCGTTGCGAGTGCGCCTAAATGGCGATATTCCGCGGCCCCGAACTTCTCAAGCCATCTCTTTTCGGTCAAAAACCGCGCTGCAATGCGGCTGTTGTCTCCGTACAATTCGGCAAGGTGAGCTTCCGCCTTGCCCCAGCAGTCAATTTTTGCCATTTTATTTACCTCCTTGTTTTCGTCGGGGCGACTTTATTCGTCGCCCCGTGCTTTTCTTAACGCTTTTTTGTTTTGCTCGTTCAAAAGGTTCAAATGTACGCTGTCGCCCCATTCCCACCAGCGTTTCCTTGGGGGCTGGAAGAACAGTTGTGTGGCATTGGCGCAGAGGGGGCAAAGCTTCCACGGGCGGGTGGGGTTTTGTTTGATTTCACCCCACGGCTGGCTCCAAGTCCCCCATACGCCGGCAAGGTGTTTGCAATCGAAGTCGATATGCAAATGGTTTTCGTAGGGATTGGCACCAAGGGGATCGGTTGTCGAGAAAAAGAGCAGGACGTTGTCATCAAGCTCGGAAAGCGTGGGCTTTGGGGGCTTCTTGACGCCAAATAAAGCCTCGAGCAAGCCCCACGTCTTGTTTTCGCCTACGCCGTTCTCTCTGCAAAAGTCTTCCAGCTCCGCTTGTGACGTGTTTTCGCTTAGAAACGAAGAAATCGACGTTCTTCGGTCGACTTCGTAAAAGTTCTTGGCCGCACGTCTGCCGTCGGGATCGTCCCCAAGACGGGTGCAGACCGTGTCGTACAAGAGGAAGGGATCCTCTCGGAGGTCCGGTCTTGCGGTAAGTAATTCAAATAATACGGTTCGAAAATTCATAGCGTTTCCACCTTTACTGCTCGATCACGATGCGATCCTTATTTTTTGTGTTCATAATAACGATGGGAAAATGTCCCGCCCGGCTTGTGCGTTCGACGGCTCGGAAGATCTCGGCGATGCGTTCGACGGGAGGACGATCCCGATAAAGATGCGCGGCACCGAAGATAATTTCCGCACTTGAGCTATGTCCGAGGACATCAAAGGTATCTACGTTGAGAACCGTACCGGTCAATTTCACAACGAAGTCCTTATCGCCCTTGGCAAGGGCAATCTCTGTTTTCGGGCGATTTGATGGTTGCCGTCGATGCCACCGCCGATACGACATTGGCGGCATCAATTGTGAGCTGTTTGATCTTCCAGCGAAATGCCTCGGTGGGGAAAGCGGACTCCGCCCAGGAAGAATTTCCCGTGAACTTGGCAAGCATGTCCCTCATATCGTCGTCCTTCTCGTTGAAGGTGAAAGCGAACTTGATTGCTGCATGGAATCGGTCATTTTGCCACAAGGAGATGAGGTGGGACTCCCAGTCGGGACTTGTAGGCATGGCATCGGTTATGAGAAAGATGAAGGAAGCGATATTGCCAAAATCGGGCATTTGACCGCCGTTTTCCTTCTTGCACAGATAGCGAGCCAGTTCGTCGAAGGCGGCGGACAGGTTGGCGTCTCCCTCGACGGCGATATTCTTCCATTTGAAGTTCGCGGCTGTTTTTGGCTCGGTGTATAACCACTTAGCGTCATTGCCGAAGGTCATGGCAGAGAACTTGATCGTCACGTTGTCGATACACTTTTGTTCCTCAATTATAGCACCTATGACATCTCGGATAGCGTTGTTTACAGCATCGATTTTCTCGCCATGCATGCCGTTTGAGTTATCGATGACGAAGACGATGTTGAACTCTTGCTTTGTAACGTCCTCTCTCGGATCAAACTTTTCGTTCCTTTTCTTGCTACACATAAGATTTCTCCTTATTCATATATAACGATGCGCTCGTCACTCCTCGTGTTCATGATGACAACGGGAAAGTGCACAGACTTATCTGCGCGCTCGATGGTGTGGAAGATCTCGGTGATGCGATCGATGGGCGGAAGATCGCGGTAGAGGCGTGCCGCACCGAGGGCGACCTCCTCGCTTTGGGGATATCCAATTGCGGCAAAGTCTTCCACCTCAAGAACCGTGCAGGCGGTGGTTGCAACAAACGCCTTGTCATCCTTGGCAACGGCGATCTCCTGACACAGACGACTGCCGTTCAGCCTCCCTTGATCCTTTAAGAGTGCTTTGGCTGTGGGGAGGATGTTTCGGATCATGGACGTTTGCGTGAGTGGGGCGTTAAGTGCCATAAAATCGGTATACCGCAGGGCATCCGCCTGTGCGACACCGGTGGTTGCCATGATCGCACCCGCCTTGCCGAGCGGACGCCACATCTTCAGGTTGTCTTGAAGAAGGATGTCCTTTGTATTCACACCACCAAACGTATTTTCTATACTGGATGCCATCCAAATCGAATCCTTATCCTTCAGTATCAAAATCATATGGTTCTCCTCCTTATTTTACAAGCTTATATTCTTTGTGTTCACTGTCGATCAGATAAAAGGGCGCGCTTACCGAGCAACGGTATTCTGCGGCGGTGCGGAGACATTCCGTAAGTCGACTGTGGATCTCCTCCCGGTCCGTGATCTCCTCCTGATCTAAAGCTTCAAGCCCCGCATAGACCAGATCGTCGCCTGAGCCGATCGAGATAAAATGCTCGATCCTTACAACCACGCCCGTGGACGGGATCCAAAAGAGCTTGTCCCGGTAGGCAAGGATAAGCGAGCACGCCCAGCGCGGCAGCTCGTTCTCCTCGTTTTCCAAAAGATCGTTCTCCTCAAAGCACCGATGTATCTTGGGGACGATGTTCTCCACGATGTGCTTCTTGTCGAAATCGCCGCTTAACGGCAAGCAAAAGATATTCAGGTCGGCGGCAAGCAGCTCACCGCCCCGTTTCGAGCCAACCGACCCCAAAAGAATACCGTTGTCCAAAAGGTGGATCTTTCGGTTTCCTTCGCCGAGATAATTCCTTTGGCGGTCGCCTGTCGAGGTCTGCGTGTCGGCACCCATGTAAATTCGGTCGTTCTTCTTAATTGCTACTACTACGCTCATATAACTTTCCTCCTTAACATAATGGCGTTCTTGCTCTCGGAAATCGAGGCGATGGCCTCCAAGAGCTCTTGTTTGGTGATCACGGTGTCCTCGGGCGCACCGCCGATGATGCTTCGAATGGCCGCCAGCTTGGCCTTCTCGCACACAAGCTCGATGTCGGCGCCCGAGAAACCCTCGCACGCCTTGGCAAGCTCCGTCATTCGCATAGACTCGCAGGGCACGCCCTTCATGCGCATCTTAAACATGGCCGCGCGATCCTTCTCGTTGGGCAGGGGGATGTAGATCTTCTCGTCAAAGCGCCCCGGACGGAGAATGGCGGGGTCAAGATCCTGCAGGCGGTTGGTGGCGGCGAGGATGGTCAGATTGCCGCCCGCCTTTGAGATGCCGTCCATCTGGGTCAGAAGCTCGGCCACCACGCGGTTGTTGGCGACGTTTCCGTTATCGCCGCGCTTCGGGGCAATGGCGTCGATCTCATCAAAGAAGATGACCGCGCTCTTCTCGGCACGCGCCTGCTCAAACAGGGCGCGGATGTTGCCCTCGGTCTCGCCAAACCACTTGCTTCCAAGGTCGGAGAACTTGATGGGGAAGAAGGTGGCGCCCGTCTCGTGCGCGATGGCCTTGGCGATCATGGTCTTTCCGTTGCCGGGAGGGCCGTACATAATGAAGCCGCCGCCCGGCTTCTTGTGGAAACGTTCGTACAGCTCTGCGTGCTTCTTGGGGTTGATGACCATGTCGCGGATCTGTTGCTTGACGGTCTCAAGACCGATGACGTCGGCAAAGGAAACGTCGGGGATATCTTCCTTCCTAAAGGCAAAGTCGCTCGCCGTCTCTTCGTCCTTGGCGGTGGGAGCGGAGACCGCCTCGCTCGCCGCCGAAGAGCGGCGCGACTTGTCCTTGTGCATTCGGTTCAGATCCTTTAAGTGTCCCGCTAGCTCAAGGATCATCTCCTTCAGCTCGCTTTCCTCGTCGTCTGCCACCCACGGCAGACACTCCTGCATACTCTTCATCGCGATGCGAAGGTAGTTGGAGGCAAGGGCATAGTCGCCCTTGACCATATACATAAGGCCGTTGAGATACTGCCGCTCGTACTTGGCTTTCATTGCATTAAGATCCATAGATGCTCCTCCTTACATATTCAGCAGATCGTTTATGGTTTCGGTAAAGCTTTGGTCGTTGCGAAGGATGTCCAGCCAGCAGGTAAAGATCTCTTTGATCTCATCAAGATCATTTATATCACAGTTACAGCTGTTGGAGAGGTATAAGTGCCCGCCTCCGTCATCAAGAAACACGATCTTGGAAAGTGGGCTTTGGTTCAAAAATCTCTCGACGGCGTCTGCGCGCGCTTCGTACTGCTCGTCCTTGGCCAAAATGACGGTGGAAATGGACAGCTGGCCGTCGTACTCATCGAAAGAAAGCGAGATCTCATCGTCGCTGAACGGAAAGATCGCATCAAGATCGATCAGAAAGCTCAGTTCTTCGGGTTCGGGGACAAGAAGGGGGTCGAGAGGGGATGCAGGCGGTGCGTCGCCGAACCTGCTCACCGAGTCGGCAAAGGAATCCGGGTCGATCTCCTCGTTAGACTTCGTTGCCGCGCCAAACTCTTCGGGGTGCTCGGCTATGTACTGATCTACCTCAAGGGCAACCTCGTCCACGTCGCAACGCGAGCGAAGCTCGTCCATGCTGAGGTCAAGCTCCTTGGAAAGAACCGAAAGAAGGGTTTCTACGATCTGATTGTTTCTGTTGCTCATATGCTTTCTCCTTAAAGTATATTTATATCGATATCGGGTTCGATTCGTCCGGGATCAGCAAAGGGACTCTGTGGCTCCTCGGGGTACCAAGGTTGCCCGTAATGGGACGGAAATAGCCGTGAGATGACAGCAGCTCGAGTCGGCCAAGGTCGATTCGGTAGGTCTTCGCGATATCGGCGTTGGCAAGCAAATACTGTGCCGCTTCCGCGGATTGGTAATTCACAGCGGCGGAGTAGAGCTTCCTATAGCCGTCTGCAGGATTAAACTCTCCGCCAAGGCCTTCAATGGCGGCCTTGCCGAGCATCAGAAGGCGAATCCCCGCCGCACGGGGGGAATCGTCGGAAGGCCGAATGCTTTCGTATGCGGCCACCGCTTCCTCTCCGTCGGCCTCGATCACCTCATAACGCTTGTCCTCAAGATCGGGATCAAAGCCCTCGCCCGCAAGGAGCGGGACGCTTACGTCCCTGTAGATCACGCGGCAAAAGGGAATCAGTGAGAGACATTCGATCTCTACGGGGTCATAGGCGCAGCCGAGAATATACGCCATACCGAGATAGAGCTTGGCGTCGTTCGACCCAAGCTGTGCCGCACGCTGCATCAGTTCAATGGCTTTGGCAAAATCGACCGGCACGCCCTGGCCGCGCAAATACAGGATCGCCATGTTGTAGCAAGCCGCGCCGCCCTCGGCCATGGACGCGGCCACGTAGCACTCCATCGCCTTGTGGTAATCGCGCATAGCGCCGATGCCGCGGTGGAACATGTAACCTGCGTTCATCGCGGCGGTTTCGTCGTGCTCGTCTCGGGCAAGACATAGGTAGGCGTCGAGCGCCTCCTTGTGCTTGCCTGTTAAGAATAAAACGTTGGCTTCCGTGAGTGATTTCATAGCATCTCTCCTTTCGATTGTGATAGAAACGAGTGCCCTTGTTACCCTCCTCCCGTTTGCGCTCGTATAAATAAGATACGCATAAATGCGACATTATTTGTGTCGCGTTTGAGAAGTTGTCGCCGACGTTCTTCCCCCTCCTTTTTCAGAGGGGAAAAGCGGCAGAGGACAATATACGGGAAACGTCGACAAAACACTTTTTTATTTCGAAAATTTTTAGTGATTGTCGGCAAGGGACTCGGTATACTCACGGTATACCTCAAGGATCTCGTCCTTCTGAAGGGTGTATTTCTCAAGCAACAGCTTTGCCAGCCGCTCAACGAGCAGCCTGTGCTTGCTGAGAAGCTCCATGGTCTCGTCCTCGCAGCTGCGAAGGATTTCCTCGATCTTTCGCTCGCAAAGGCGGGTCTTTTCGTCGGAAGACTTTACGGGGAAGATTCTAAGATACTCTACTCCGTAGCATGACTCCTTCATCACAAGCCGAACTCCGACAGAAACAGCCTCGTCGTAGTCCCTCGCAGCACCGAAAGAGACGTCGTCCGTGAAGAACAATCGCTCGGCACAACGGCCTGCAACCAGCGTCTTGATCTTGGAAAGCGCGGCGTTTTGGGAGTGAATGGGAAGCGATATGAAGGAATATCCCGCGGTGTCGCCTTGCGCGCGGATGCTCGCGCCCTCCACAACGTCGGGGATCGACAGAAGAGCCATGGTAAGATGCCCTGCCTCGTGATAGGCAGTGGTCTCCAGACGCTCGGTCTGCTCGGCGGGGCGGCAGACCCCATCCATCGCCTTTTCCGCTATGGCAAGGATCGCGTCTTGTCTACGAATCGACGCTTGGCCGTCCAGCACGTTTCGAATGCCGATCTCGTTGATCAGACACTCAATGTCAGCCCCCGAACAGCCCTCGGTCAATCGGGCAAATTCGTCCACGCTGAAGCCATCGTCCATCGTTTGGCGGTTCAGATAATGTAAAATGATCTCGCTTCGGTCGGCAAACGAGGGGAGCGGGAGGCGAAATACACGGTCAAAGCGACCGCTGCGGCGAAGCGAATCGGGAACGTAGCGCGGATCGTTCGCGGTGGCCAACAGAAGGACACCCGGTCGGTGATAGCATTGGATGGCATTCAGCAGAATGCTGTTCTCGGGCGTGTTGTCGACGCGCGAGTTGCCGAGCAGCTTTTCGATCTCGTCCAGAAAAACGATCGAGGGCTGTACGCGCGCGGCCTCCTCAAAGCAGGCGCGAAGCAGCTCGGAGAGGGTCTTTTGGGAGCTGACCTCGCTGTGGTTGACGCGAACACAAGGCACGCCCGATTCCTCAATCAACGCCTCGGCAAGAACCGTCTTGCCCACGCCCGGCTCGCCGATCAGCAAAATGCCCGTGGGCAAATGAAGCCCAAGACGCGTGATCTCGTCGTAGTTCTTGATCAGATGACAGATCTCCTGAAGGTTCTTCTTTTCACTTGAATATCCGGCAATGTTCGTAAAGTTCATAAGCAATACTCCTTTTTCTTTTCGTAATTTTTCGTTATTAAGGCTTGGGGACGGTGGCTTTTGATGTCCGCTCCCCGACTTCGCGGTCAGTTAAGGCGTATTTGGTATCCTCCTCTCACAATCGCCCGGCATAGGATAAGATACACAGAAAAGCAACATTATTTATGTTGTGTTTTTGAAAAATTTTGCCGTTTTTCTCCAAAATTTGACGTCAGTCCGTTTTTTGGGAAAAAGCGGCGAAGGATAAGATACGCGCATTTTTGCAAAAACACTTTTTAATTTTTGAAATTTTTTACACATTGGAATGCAAGGGGTTGGGCAAACCTGGGCGTAGAAATAAAACGCGTAAAAAAACAACTCCTCGGAGGATGTTCCTTGGAGTTGGAGAAGTGGCGGTTGAAACAATGTCATCGTTGAAGTCAAAGCTCTTAACTTTGTTGTAACCTATTGACTTTTTTATAAATATGTAGTAAAATAGCTACATGATCTGCATAACCTTTTCCCCACGGGATAAAACTTTGAAAAAGGTGTGTCCTCTTTTTCTTGTACCCTGTGGGAAAAGATTATGTAGCAGTAACGC
Source organism: uncultured Clostridia bacterium (assembly GCA_904502055.1). GTDB lineage: Bacteria > Bacillota > Clostridia > Oscillospirales > CAG-272 > RGIG8775. Next base: position 12,887 of record CAJGDZ010000006.1, read on the forward strand.
GCGAAAGCGCAAAAGAAGGAACGCACTTTTTCTGCGCTCCCTTGGGGGCGCAGTTTTTGTATATTCCCATCCCATTATAAAACAAAACGCCACATTATTCGTGTTTCAAAAAGAAATTTAATTCCAACACAAATAATGTGCGATTTTGAGTTACAATGAGAATGAGAAAAAATGTGCGAGGTGGCCGATGAGTAAAACTTCACTTTCTATACTGATGCTTCAAATTTTATACAGCCGAAGCCGTGTCAGCATTTCGGAGCTGGCGGAGCTTTTGGACACCAATCCAAGAAACATTCCCGAATATAAGAAGGAATTGGAGCGGGCGGGCTATTATATCGAAACGATTCCCGGTCGCTATGGTGGCTATCGGCTGGACAAGCGGCATCTTTTCCCCTCGGTGAAGCTGGAGGACAGTGAAAAAAACGCCCTGCTTGAGAGCTACGATTACCTCTTGTCAAGAAACGACTTTATGGCGAAGAAGGAGCTTTCAAAGACGATGGGAAAGATCATTGCCTCGATCCCGCCCCCCGATTCGCCGCCAAACACCCTGGTTGCCAACCGATTTCCGCTGGCTATGCCGCAGGAGGAGATCGAACGCCGCTACGGCGTGATTTCGGCAAGTATTGCCAATAAGCGCGTGATCGAAATGGAATATACCTCGCTTGACAACAATACCACCAAGCGAAAATTGAGCCCCTATAAGCTCTATATGTATAATAATGCGTGGTTCGTGCTGGGACAAGACGGCAAAAGCGGAGAGGTCAGATATTTCAAGCTCAACCGCATCAAGAGCCTGGTTGAGACAAGCGAGCGCTTCCGCGTGCCGATCACCTATAACGAGCACGATTATCTGGATGAGTACGGCATGAAGCAAAACGGCGAGTGGTACCCCATCAAGCTCAAGCTGACCGGCAATTACGCGCTTCTCGCCAAGGAGCGCATCTACGGCAAGAATCAGACGGTGGAGACGGTGGATAAGAACACCACCATTCTCTCGGTCGAAATGCAGAACAAGGACGATATCGTTTCCTTCGTCCTCGGCTTCCGCGATCAGTGCGAGGTGCTGGAGCCACAGTGGCTTAAGCATGCGGTGTTGGAAAAAATAAATACAATTTTAGAAATATATAACAGCACGGTATAAAGAAAGGAATTTTATTTTTATTATGAAAAGAACGGTTATTCTTTTATTGGTCATTGTTTTTATGTTAGGTGCCACAGGATGTAACTCCTATCCTTCCGATACGCAGCCGCAGGCACTGGAGGCGTTGCAATCGGGAGAGCGAATTCCGTTTGCAGTAGAGATGCTTAGAGACCTTGATTGGAGCAGCTCATTCAAGAAAAACACAATCCACTTGAATGTGGCTACAAAGGGATTCGACGGTGTAGACTATTTTGATTGCGCGATTCGTGTTTGTTATCGAGCCACTGTAATTTTCGAGAATATGACTGAGGAGCTCGTGGAAAGGGAGTACAACATCTACCTTCCTTTTTCGGGAGAGGAAGAATATGAGTTCGTCGTGGAGTTCACGGAGGTGACCGGAACAGATTGGCTGGGTCAAGATAAATATGGAAAGAAACCCATACATGCCATTCACGACGAGGCCTTTGAGTTTGAAGTGATCTCCGGTGAAATCATAAAAAAATAACGATCGGTTGTAAGAAGGCGAATTTCGGGTTTGCCACAGCACGATGTGCTTGCTATTCCCTTAGACTTTGCGATGAAAATCATTCGAAAAGGAAGGCTCCATATGAGACTTTTCAGATATAGTCTTTTTCTTTGTTTTTTTGTTGTATGTATTGCGTTTGCGGGTTGCTCGTATCCCTCGGATGTCGGCCGTGATAACCTACCAATTGGGACCATATCGCCGGAGGAGACGCGACCGATCTGTAAGGTTCACGGATACACAGTAAGAATGGTTCCGTCAACTTGTACGGAAACCGGTCTATGTGTGCGGACCTGCATAAATTGTGGTGATTGCATAGAGGAGGAGCTTCCTCTTGCCGAACATAAGCCTTCGGAAAAGGTAGAGGGTAAGGACGCGGTATGTACCGTTTGCGGCAAGGTGCTTGAGGAGGCCGGTCACGTACACAAATATGTCGAGACGGTAACCGATTCCACCTGCACGAGGCCGGGCGAAAAGGTGGAAAAGTGCGAGTGCGGGGATACAAAAACAACCAAGCTTCCGCTTGCCGAACATAAGCCTTCGGAAAAGGTAGAGGGCAAGGACGCGGTATGTACCGTTTGCGGCAAGGTGCTTGCAAAAGCGGACCACGTTCACAAATACATTGAGACGGTAACTGATTCCACCTGTACCAAGCAGGGCGAGAAGGTGGAGAAGTGCGAGTGCGGTGACGTAAAGAGCAAGACGATGCTTCCTTTGGCCGATCACAAGCCCTCGGCCAAGGATCCCGCGAAGGATACTGTCTGCACCGTATGCGGCAAGGTGTTGGAAAAGCACACGCATCAGTACACGAAGACCACGACCGCGTCAACTTGCACCAAGGAGGGCGAGGAAGTAGAAAAGTGCGCATGCGGTGACACGAAAACGACCAAGCTTCCTTTGGCCGATCACAAGCCTTCGGCGACAGTTGCCGGCAAGGACACCGTCTGCACCGTGTGCGGCAAGGTTTTGGAAGCGCACGTTCATACATACAAGACCAAAACAACGCCGTCTACCTGCGTAAAGCAAGGAAAAACGGAGGAGGTTTGCGCGTGCGGTGATGTGACGAGCACGAAGACACTGCCCCTTGCGGAGCACACGCCGTCCGCAAAGGTTGCCGGCAAGGACACCGTCTGCACTGTATGCGGAAAGGTGCTGGAGCAGGGCATAAAGCCGACGACAGGAGCTAACCTGACGGCAGGCGAGGTGTACCAGAATGCGTATTACAATACCAATCAACTTAGTGCTCACGGTTTTTCCTTTGAGCTTTCTGTTAAAAAGAAGCTTCTGATTGGTAGTTCGGGAATGGAGATGAGAGGAAATACAGAAACCTCACAAGAAATAACCATGGGAAATGCGACACTAAAATTCCCAACAGCCTCACATGATTGCCGTTACCTTTATCCGTATATTCTTCCGGATGATTCATCGGGTCAAAAGTATACCGCTTTGGTAAAGACAAAAAATAATTCGGAGGGATGGAAGCTTCCGTTTGATTTGGCTAGTACAAAGGAAGGATTGGCTCCGGCTTTTTCGTCCTCTGTTTTCCCAAAGATGCAATTTGCAAATTCTGCTCGTGATAGCATCCGTGTTTCTCTTACGGATAGCGAAGTTTGGATGGCATATGGTGACATATTAAACTTTTTGATAGAGTTTGCGAGTGAATTCGACCTGGATCTTAGCGAACTCACCGTTACGTCGGCAACTTTTACGGCAACCGTTAAAAATAATATTTTAAGCACAGTTGAGGGAGATTTTAAGGCAAAGGCCGGAAAGCAAAACATAGAAATTTCCTTTTCTGCGACATACTCAGCACTGAATAGTTAATAAGGAAGGAGACGAATAAACAAATGAAACTGTTTATGAAATTTACAGCGTTGCTATTAGCGTTCGCCATGTTGCTATCTGTCGTGGCGTGTAGTGGAGAACCGACAGATACCTTTCCTCCTGGGTGGGATAATATTGTTATGCCGGATCCGAATGAAGAAATTATTTATGAGGACTATTATTACGAAGATTTTTACTATGAAGATATTTTAGCAGAGAGCATATCATATGAAACCTATATTGAGGAACTATATGATGTAGAAAAAAGTATCACCGAATTGTTGCTTGCAGAAAGTACAATTGATGAGGTTCTTCATCAGCAAGTACTCTATGTGCCTCAAGAACATTTGCAGGATTTTGCGAATAATAGCCAAACGACGCAATTATTTGGAGACGATATTGATGTTGGCGCCGTACTTACCAAAGTTGCAATTGGCGCTGGCGTAATTATCGGTTTAACCGTATGTAGTGTTGTTGGATTTGCAAAACCAGTGGCGACCGTTACGGTAACAGCTGCGGCTAAAGGTAGTGCAATTGGGGCAGGAATAGGAGCGGCTGTCGGAGGGGCGGTTGGTGGAGTATCAGGTGCATTAAATGAGGTCGATCAAACCGGACGAAATGCGGCTGCATGGGGGCTTGCGGTGGCAATTGTTGGATTGGTAATTACAGCTGTAAGTTTGGTGGCAGCTATTCCTTCTGGAGGACTTTCTGGGATTGGAGCAATGGAAGGGGCAAAACTCGTTTTTGCTGGTCTTGGTTTGATAGGATCATTGGCAGATACTACGATTAGTGCAGTTGATTGTGTTAAAACTTTTAAGGCCACCGATGCCACAGATATAAATTGGGAAAATATAAACTGGAAAGATGTCGGGGTTTCTGCCGCCGAACAAGCTGTTAACGGTGCCTCTGGTGGACTTGTGGCGGGTGCAATTGTTGGCGCAATAACCGGAGGCGTTTATGGTTATCTTGATTATAAAATGCCAACCTCGGTATACAGTGGTACTAAAAAAATTGGTACAATAAATGAGCTCAATGAGTTTGTTGATGCCAAAACCGGACGTGCAATAGGTACAGTGGTTAGGTCGCAAGATGCTGATGGTAATCCTATTTTTTATGTAAAAGAATATGTGGATTCTAAAAGCGTTAAGATTGTCGGTGATGCTCCGCCGGCGAGATTGTCCAAATTAAATAAAAATAGTGTATATGGGCAACTTGACAAAGATGGAAATGTAAATTCAAATTGGCTGAAGGATTTCGAAGCGGCGCGTAATCGAGGTGTACGATTGGCGTGGGAACAAGAAAAAGCATTGGTTGAAAGAACTGGTCGAGGAACTCGTGACTGGACGGTAGCTGAAATAGAAGAATTGCTCACTACCGGAAAGGTAAAGGGATATGAAGGTCATCATATAAATAGCGCACTATTCAACCCCGAATTAGCAGATAATCCGAATAACATTATTTTTTATAGTAAATCTGAGCATTTACAGATTGGACATGGCGGAAATTATCAGAATGCTACGTTTGGAGAACTAATATATAGAAATTAGCATAATTAAAGTATATGAAAGGAGGTAAAAACATGAAAAGGATAACGCAATTAAAACCTCAAAAACGTTCTAAAAATGGAACTGTACTTTGTGGTGATATTCGAGCTCTATATTCGGAAGAATCATCCAAATACACCGTGGTAGGCTCGTATGTTCACGCCATTTATGAACCGTTGAAAAATAGTGATGAGATTTCTCAACTCAAATTAGAGGTTCCGTTTCTGTCACAAAATTACTTGAACTTTTTAAAAAAGAGCAATGGACTTAATGTGTTTTCAGACTCGTTTTGCTTATACGGATTTGGGAGAGTTTTATCGAATGGGAAATATATTGTTTCGAGAGATTCGGATATTGTTCTTCCTTTCCATCTTGGAGATTATAACAAAGATAAAAAAGAAAGCTATATTGTTGGATCGTTTTGTGAACGCAAAATCATAAATGATACCGCTAATCAGTGTTATTGTTTGCTTGATGCGAATGGAAAAATTGTTAGCCAATGGAAAGACATTAACGAATTGATATATGACTGTATCGATAAGCTGTCAGCATGTTATGATATTAACGGGAAATCAAAATCCCCAGTAGTCGTTGGAAAAATTATTTTCAATAAAACAACAAAATTAATTTAAGGAGAAAAGAAAAATGAAAAAAATTGTATCACTTGTTATGGTAGCTGTAATGATGCTCTCTGCTTGTCTTGCTTTGGTAAGCTGTGGCGAGGAAGAAATCGAAACTTATTATGTAGCTAATGCTGACTTCTTCTACAGTGATGACTTGGGTCACAGTTATGGAAATGGCACAAAGGAGTATAACGTTGGTGAAGCGGTTTATATGAAAGTGATTGCCAGAGTTAATTCAACCCAGGAAGTCCCCGAGCCGATCAAGTTGACGCTGACAATTCCCAATATTACTGCGGTAAGCGCTACATACTTTGATGGTCAGCCGATTACTCCCACCATTGATGTTGTAAAGAATGTTACGATATATGAATTTACGGTTCCCACCAATCTGCCTGCAGACTCTAAAGCAGGAGAATTTGTGTTCCAGTTTGTTCCCAATTCCGAGGCTCGTGTAACTCTGACGCTTGAATTTGACGATAAAGTTGAACCCATGTATGACAAGATAAACACAGTTTTGTTTGTTGCCCCTGAAGCAACAGTTGACGGAGAATAATTATGTTTAAATATTGGATCAAAAACAGATTTCTGCTTGATCTGATTGTTCCGTGTGTTCTTGTTTTGCTCGTTGTGTTTGCCTTTATAGCTCCTATGTTTGACGGCATTGGTGAGGCAACGCTTATGCAAAGCATCTATAAGAACGAAAAGCTGGATTTTGATATCCCAAGCCCCTCGTTCGAACAAATCGAGCAATTAGAAAATGAAAGTTTTATCGAAAGCGTATTTCCGTATTATTACACGGAAATAGACTTGTCTGTAAATGGGAAGACGAGAGAAACCAATCTGTTCTTTTCTGATGCGATGGATAAGTTGGATCAAACTATGTACTGCGATTCCCGACTGATTGAAAAATCAAACACGGATTTTGAAAACCCCATTTTGGTTGACTATCAGTTTGTTAAGGATACCGGTGCCTTGCTTGGAGACACTGTGTCGCTTACACTCGGAACAACTGAAATTGATTTCCAAATTGCCGCCATTTACGAAACCAACACCTATTATGACGGTGGTGCAGTAATGGCATATTGGGGAGGCTCTCAAAAAGAAGCCATTATGGCACTCTCTCCCAACTTGACGTATTCCGGAGCATATGTTTGTGCGTCTCAACAGTCTCAGTGCAAACATTACTTTGAAACACAATATAAGCCTTATGGCAGACTGAGAGACAGAAGTGAATTTGCTACCCAAGAGTCCTATGATATCCATTACGATGCATTTATGTCCGCATCGTATGCTAATGAAATAACCGATTTTTCGGTTCAAGCTAAGGATGCAAAACTCAAATCAGAGGATAAAATGAACGCAGCAAATCAGAACGTTTTAATTGCCTGCGGAGTTGCTTTGGCGGCAATGCTTATATTCAATCTTTTGATGTGGGTGAGAAATTCGGAGAGAATATATTTTGCAAGCCGCAAGGTTCGTGGTGCAGAAAACATGGTTGTATATTATCTGTTCTCTACCATTTTCCAAGCAGCAATTCTTATCGGTGGAATAACGGCGGCAATTATGCTTATCCCGACCATGTCGGAATTCTATCTTCCCACAGAAGTTGTAACAACAAAATCTATTGTATTTATTATAGCTAACGCAATTATTTCAATTCTTGTTCTGGTTGAAAATATGCTGTTGGCTAAGAAAGCAAAAAAATAAAAATGTTTTGGAAAAGATTAGACTATAAATATTATTTTGTTATAGTTGTGATTTATACCCTATTGCTGACTTTGGCAATAGGGTGTATCTTCACGCAATCTGACCAAATATATAAACAACTTGAATTTTACAATGAAAATACGTATCGGTACACGTATGAGTTTGCCAAAGTTGTCAAGCAAAACGATTATTTGAGATGTTCGTCCGTTTTCTTTTATTCTTCGAATAAGACAATTCACGGTGATTGTATGATGCAACTTAAAGATAGTGATTACAATCAAAATTCACCTATTTTAACCTCCGTTCCTCTTGGAAACAGAGAAGTTGCAATATCCTATAATTCAGCTCAGAAGCACGGTTTAACTGTTGGATCTGTTATCTATTCCAATCACAATATCAAAAACAAAACCGAAGCATACACGGTTGCAGAGATTCTGCCTGTGTGCTATGGCATTCTGCGAGTGGATTTTGATATGAACTACGGTGTTATCGTAATGGGATATGATGAAGATTATCATAAAAACACCGACTACTCATACGTTGCTTTTTTTAACGACAATCCGTACGAATCGCTCCAACTTACCAATCCAGGATTAATTGATATCAAAGCCAAGGAAACTTTTGAAAATTCATTGCTTCAGCGGTTGATGATTTGGCAGTGTATTATTCTTTTGGGAGTGGCTACGTTTACAGTTTTGTTTGCGGTCGTCCATTGGACGTATCAAAAAGGATATTATTCACGGTTGTCGCTGTTTGGTTGCCAAGCAAAATCAATCAAAAGACAAATTTTTCTTGATATGATATCGCCCGGAGCAATCGGCTTGATCCTATCTTTTGTGTTGAGCGTTGTATTGTGCAGCGTTCGCAATATGTACTTATCATATACAACCGCACTGGTATCTATCACTTTTGGATTTACAATCTTGTTTACTGCATCTATTATCATATCGTGTAAAGGGAGGAAAATATAATGGAAACTATTTTAAGCGCATCTAATTTGAATATAACACTCCCTAATGGAACGAATATTGTAAAAAATGTTTCCTTTGATATCAAGAGCGGCGAAGTAGTTGCACTTGTAGGCGAAAACGGATCGGGCAAATCCTCAATATTAAAGGCTATTATGCGTGAGGACGAATCGCACAAGACCATCTCTGGTTTTGTCTCATATCGCGGAGGCGCAAATATTTTAGAAATGAAAGACGCCGACCTGCAAGCGTTTCGTGCGCAAGTATCATATGTATCGCAAAGGGACGAATACAGCGATATTGGAAAAAGAATCACCGTTTTTGATGTTTTGATGGATAGCGCGGATTTATATTCCGAAAGACAATTTACCAAAGAAGATATATCGGCATTATTTGATAGATATCAACTGAGAATTTATGATGAGAATACCGGAAAACCTCTGTTTTATGAGAAATCTCGCCCCGCAAAATTAAGCGGAGGTCAGCAACGTATGCTCTCCATCATATCTTCCGTGGCTGTTAGAGAAGATGCAAAGCTTTTCATCATTGATGAGCCTCTCAACAATTTAGATTTCAAAAACGCGAGAAAAATAAGCAACCTCATCACCAGAATACATAAGGAAAATCCTAATGCGGCGATTCTGATGGTTACGCATTGTAGAATTTTCCCTGCAATAACAAGGTTGATCACATTGAAGAACGGCTACATAGCACAAAACGAAGAATCGTACGAGTGCTATAGTTGCTTTGGCAAAGCCAATGAAGATGGGTTTTATGAGTGATTTTCCAAAACAAAAAATGGCTACTCGGGGAGTTATCGCCGGGTAGCCGTTTTGTTTTGGTTTATAGATCTCTCTGTCTTCTCGCCTGTGCGTTCTCCTCTGCGTTTATGACGGTGAGGCGGGGATTGCTGGCGTTCCACCAATGCTTCTTTGCGTGCACGAAAAGCATCGGCGTGGCATCGGTTTGATTTTACAATAATGCTTTTTCCGTTTTTTGTAACGCACCGGGCTGACCGGGGATCGTTTTTTAGAATTCATATTTGGTATCAAGGTGGTAGAATTCCTCTGCCGGCTTTTTGCTTCGCAATTGTTATAATTCTTGTAGTACAACACGATACCACAAGGAGGCACGATACCCTTACGGAGCTTCTCCTTATTTTTCGATGACGGTTTGGCCTTCGGTTTTGGTGTTCATAATGACGATGGGAAAATGCTTGCGGTGGCTGCCTGCCTCAATGGCGCGAAATGCCTCCGCAATTCGTTCCGCGGGAGGAAGGTCACGGTTTGTCTCCAGCACGCCGTGCGTGATATCCCCGCTGAGGCCGTATTCCAAGGTGTCAAACTCTTCGACCTCGATGACGGTCAGATCCTCATCGATGATAAATGCCCGATCCTCTTTTGCCACGGCAAGAGGTGCCCACAGTGCTCCGTTATCGAGCATTCGGCGCTCTGCGTAAAAGTCCTTGATGGCGGGGGCAAGATTTCGGATCACTACGTCGCTTCGAGGCGGAAGATCCAGCGCTTCGAAATCCGTATATCGCAGATCGTCTATGAGTGGCATGGAGGATGTTGTTGTTGCAAAAAGGCAGTTTTTTCTGCCTGCGGGATTCCACATCTTCAAATTATCCTCGCTTATGATATCATCGTTGTGCATAGCGGTAAAGGTACCCTCGATGCTGGCTCCCATCCATACGGAGTCCTTGTCCTTCAATACGATAACCATATGTTCCTCCTTATTTTACAATCGTAAATTCCTGTGTTTCTGTGTTGATCAGGAAAAAGGGTGCGCTGACTGCGGTTTTTCGGGTAGAGGCGACTTGAAGTGCCTTGATCAGCGCCTCGTTTACCTTTTCGTCCTCGCACACCTCCTCGCGGTCAAGCTTTGCCAGGGTGGGGTAGGCCGGGTACTCGCCCGAGCCGATCGCTATAAAGTGATCTACCGTCGCCACGCTTCCTCTTTTGTAAAGCCAGAACAGCTTGTCCTTGTAAGCAAGAACAAAGGCGTTTCTCCACACGGGCGGGTTGTCTTTTTCGATGTTGACCAGATCGTTTTCCTCAAGTAATTCGTTGATCTTGGGGGCGATGTTTTCCACAACATACCTCTTATCAAGCTCGCCGTTTTCGGGGAGCGTGAAGATCTCGGGATAGGAGAAGATCAGCTTGCCGCCCTTTTTGGGGCCGACCGCTCCCAAAAGAATACCGTTATCAAACCGCTTTATCTTTCGGCATTCCTCCTCAAGATAGGTTTGTCGGACACCGCCGCTGGTGGTTTGGGTGTCGGCTCCCAGATACACCTTTCCATTTCTTTTAACGGCTACTACCAAACTCATAATGGCTTTCCTCCTTGTTGAATCATAACATTACGACAGTCAGGCACGTACCGGATACGGGATCCCTATCTAAAGAGAAGCTGAATGCAACGTTTTTGTGTTGCATTGAAAAGCGGTGCGTGCGAGCTTGTCTGTGCATACAGTATAGCACCTTTTCCGCATCGGAAACAGGGCAGGATCCGCCCTGTTTAAGGAAAAGAGCCGCTTGCTCTTCTTGACATTCGGGAATGGGTGTGCTATACTAAGGGTGCAATCATGGATCGAAGCCTTCCATGATTTGTCAAGGGGGTGAACGTTTATGTTTGCAAAATTAACGCCCGAGAGAATCGGGGACAATTTCAAACGTCTCATTAAGGAATCCAAATACGGCACACAGGAAGAGTTTGCCTATGCAGCGGCGGTCGACGTTCGCACTGTTCGCAGATGGAGCCAACGACTTGACAGCATATCCAACATTGCCCATGTTGCCCGGGTTCTGGAGGTTGACGTTATGGCTCTTCTCGAATGAGAAGAGTCTTTTTATTCGGGAAAGGAGAGAAAGTATATCTTACTATTCACAGGGCGTTGCCTACACCGAGAAGGGAGAATACGAAAAGGCGTACCGGATGTTTGAGCAGGGGAGTCAGAATGGCGATCCCAAGTGTCGGTACCGAATAGCCGTCTGCTTTTACCATGGCCGCTTTGTGGAAAAAGATGTGGAGAGGTCCTCCGTTTTGTTTTCTGAGTGTATGGGTTCTATAGAAGAAATTGCCGAGGCCGGCGACGATGAGGCTTGCCGCATCCCGGGCTGTATGAGTGCGCCAACCACCTCATCAAATCCAAGCGGATCTTGGTTAAATTCCTTGAAAAGATAAAGCCCTCCGTATCGGAGAGAGGGTGAGCGGCAGCATTGGGGCGGCAGAGTCGGAAGCAGAACGGAAGTAACGGTTACTATAAGGGAGGTGTTTTTATGTACGATAAGGAATGGACTCAGAGGATCTGCGAGCTTACTTGCTCCAAAAACGACGTGCTCGGGAGCCAATCGGCGGTCAAATACGATGCCGAGCATCCCTTCAAACGGTATTACAGCATATCCGTCATCCGAGGGGCGATCGGGAAGTACCTGTCGGGGGAATGGGATGATCGGATGCTCGCACATTGGGCGTGCCGATACTGCTGGATCCTTTTGGGCGGATGCGATTATGACAACGTGACCGAGGATCTGAATGCCTTCGAGCGGTTTGTCAGGGATCTGATAACGTGGGATCTGGACGCGCTCTCCTTCTTTAGTGCCGAGGATGAGGATCCGCAGGAGATGCAGAATTGGCTTGAGAGCTTCGGGCATTTTGACCACATCTGGCAGACTCGCGACGAATGGCGGGCCGTATATGCCATGATCGGTCGGTATGCCGAGGAAAACGGCGACCAATACGTCTTGCTTATCAATGACAAGGCAAGGGAATATATGATCCTGTATTCGGAGCATCTGCAAAACGGTTACGAGGATGCGTATTTCAGGTTTGTCAGTAGGGACGAGCATGAAGCGCTTGCGCAGCGACTGAAAAAAGACGGCTATACGATGCTGAGCTGCTCGGAGGAGTTCTACGATATGGAAATTCACGATCAATAGATGCCTCTTTTGAGGAGCCGATTGACAAAAATTGCTTATAATGAGAGTGTGAGACAAAACAGGAGGGGCGGTTATGTTTCTTGTCGATTCGCACTGTGACAGCATTCAGAAGGTGGATGCCGGGCTTTGGGGACTTGTAGGTCCGTACAATTTTTCCAAAAAGCATTGTCAGCTTCAGTTTGTCGCTATGATGGCGGCGCATCCGGGCGATAAGGGGGACGATTCCTATCATCGCATCTTCCGCTATACGGGGCAATACTGCACGGCGCTTGCGAGCGAGAGCGACAAGGTGCTCCCCGTGAGGTGCTATGCCGACATCGGGCGCGCGTTTGCCGCAGGCAAGCACGGCGCGATGCTCTGCATCGAGAGCGCGACGGGGCTTAAAAATTCGCCCGCGCTTCTGGAGCGGTTTTATAACGTTGGTGTAAGAGTTGTGGGTCTGACCTGGCTTTCCAACGATCTTGCCAAGAGCAATCGCGTGCTTGACGACGGCGAGGAGGACACGGGGCTCAGCGCGGTCGGGCGGGAATTTGTCAAAAAGGGAAACGAGCTTGGCATCATCTGGGACGTGTCGCACGCGTCGGATCGCACCTTCTGGGATCTTTGCGAGCTCTCGGCAAAGCCCGTGATCGCCAGCCACTCCAATTTTCGTGCGCTCTGCGGACATTCGCGCAATCTCACCGACGAGATGGTAGGGCGCATCATCGCGGACGGCGGTATGATCGGCCTTAATTTGGCGGTGCAGTTTGTTCACGCGGAGGAGTCAAAGCAGACGGTGGAGCAGTTGTTTGCCCATCTCGATCATTGTCTGTCGCTTGGCGGCGAGGACAACGTGGGTTTTGGCTTTGACATTGACGGCATTGAGTGCTATCCCGCGCCGCTCACGACCGAAGGATCGATACACGATCAGTTGTTAGATATGATGCAAAAGCATTATTCCGAGCGCATTGTCGAAAAGGTGGCGGGGGAAAATTACCTGGCTTATCTTAAAAAATGGCTGTAAAAAAAGATACCCTTGGCGTACCTGCGATAAAGCAGGTAAGCACAAAATATCCAGCACAACTCGAAAAGCAATGAATATTATGGTATAATTAAAGTAGAAAGGTGGTGAAATCATGATCTTCAAAACACATGAGTTGCCGCAAGAGTACAAACCCACCAAGAGCGGAAAAATCATGTTAATTATATGTGGTGTATTGTTGGCGTTCATACCCATTCTTGCGTTTGTCGCTCTTGTCGTCGAAACACATA
>CAJGDZ010000007.1 GCA_904502055.1 uncultured Clostridia bacterium
AATTTGCTAAGACCATATTTGACGATTCCAAGATAGAGTCGCACTCGGCACTCACCCCCACGTATAAGATTCCCGATCAGGGAAAGTTGAGCGAGAAGGAAATGCAGGTCTATTCTACGGTGTTCCGCCGATTCATCGCGGTTTTTTGCGCCGAGGACTGCGTGGTGGAGAAATCCGAGATCACCATTGCGGTGGGAGAGCTTGAGGAGTTTCTTCTGAAGGGAACGGTGATCGTGGAGCCGGGCTGGACTCGGTTTGACGACAATGCGCAAAAGGACAAGATCCTGCCCAAACTTAACAAAGGCGATACCGTCAATATCGACTTTAAGCCGGTGGAAAAGGAAACCACACCGCCCAAGCATTACACCATCGAAACGCTCAACAATTACCTGAAAAACCCCTTCCGCGAGGAAAAAAAGAAGGCCGAGGAACGGGGCGCAGACGAGAATGCCGAGGCGGATGACACCGAGGACTACAAGGCCATATTCGAGGGCCTTGAGCTTGGTACCGAGGCCACGCGTACCGGCATCATTGACAACGCCCGAAAGAGCGAGTACATTGAACTGAAAAAGGACGTGTATACCATTCTTCCGCGCGGCGAGTTTCTCATTGAATCACTCTCACGCCTGAAGATCAATATGGACAAGTATAAGACCTCGGAGCTGGGTCAGGCACTCAAAAAGGTTTACCGCGGAGCCATCACGGTTGAGGATAGCGTGCAGCTGGCACAGGCCGAGATTCAAACGGTTTTTGATAAAAAGAGTGTATCGGTTGAGACAGATGATGATACAGGGTGCTTTGGAGACCTTATCGGAAAATGTCCGCTTTGCGGAAAGGACGTCGTGCGCGGCCGCTTTTCCTATGGCTGTCGTGGCTATAAGGAGGGGTGCGACTTCAAGGTCAACCTCTACATTTGTGAACGCGCGGTCTCGGTTGCCAATATGAGGTTGCTTTTGGAAAAGGGAAGCACCGATAAGATCGTGGGCTTCCGCTCCAAGCGGACAGGCAAGATCTTTGACGCAAAGCTGAGGCTGGAGGACGGCAAGGCGAATTTTGTATTTGAGGATTCGCCCGACCGCGGACAAGTCCGCGGCGGCGCCCCCTTCGGCTATATGGAAGCACCGCCTGAAATGGCACCGCTTCCCGAAGATCCGCCACCCATGTAAAAACAAAAGGACGAGAATTCTCGTCCTTTTTGATTTTTTGTGTCATTCTCAAGCCCTGCCTTTGCGCTCTGATAGGTATCGTAGATCTCAAAGAAGATGTCCGCGGGGTTGCTTGCCGTGATGGTAATGCCTTGCTCGATCAGCTCATTCTTGATGGAATCGGGTGCTACGCCGACCTCGCCCTCTCGCTTGCCCCATACAAGGTGGATCGCGTTGTTCTTGCCGAATCGGTTTCGGATCTCACCCTTGATGCCGTCAAGATCCAGCTTGTGCATGTAGTCCCTAAGGATCGCCACCGTCCGGGCATTCTCCTGCGCCATCGGATCCTCACCGAAGGCCTCCACCACCGCGTTATCCAGCACAAAATCCGCCACGTCGAGAGCTGCACGCTTGCGCTCCTCGCCTTCCTCGGCGGTATTCAGCGCCTTCCAAAGAATGTCGGTGGCCTCCTTTTTAGATCTGCCCCTCAGCTTGGCGTAGGCATCGGTAAATTCCAGATGCCCCTTCACCGCCTCCTCAAGCGTAGCCGAGGCGTCTGCCCTACGGTAGGCTTTCTTGGATTTCCGCTCGTCCGAAACTTTTTCCGGATTTTCTGTTGACTTTTCAGAGTTTTGTGGTATACTTTTTATAGAAACAGTGTCTGTTGGCGACAAGGTCTCTTTTGCATAAAAAGAGTGCCCCGCCCTGTCAGCACTGTTTCTTTCTACATGGTCGACTCTATAATCTCCCCCACTTTGTCCAGGACGTCTTGCTTCGTCGCCTCTGGGTGTTTCTTTAAATAGGCGATCAGTTGGCGTTTTTCCTCCTCTGTTTCCAACGAGAAAAATATTGCCACCCTTGTCTCCTTTGGTATCGGAAAGAGGGTCAGCCCATAAATCAGCAATTTCTGCGTCAGTGTCAATGCCATTTTTATAATCCCTTCTTTCAACTTTCAAATAGCTGTCTCTCACATCAACGCGAAGCATGTGCCCTCGCATGTAGCCATCAGCTTTGAATGTGTAAATCTGAATTTTACCCGCTCGAATAGTGCCGTAAACAGCAATTACCCTCTTTTTGCCGTCTTTTATGCCTTGGGTTTTATCAGCAAGTATGCGAGAAAAAAGCGCTTCCACGCGCCGTCATTCCGCGCGCCCATGCGCTCCACGAAATAGGAATTTCCCAGCAGATCTCCAACCATATTGGCCACAAGCTCGGTGCTCACCACATACTCGTTCTGCACCTTGCTTTGCTTTTTATCGGTGTAGAGTTTCGAGAGCCCCGCGCGCCGTGCCCGGTAGTCGCCCTAAGAAGAAAACCCTTGAAGCCTAAAAATTTCAAGGGTTTTCAAAATATGGAGCGGATGACGGGAATCGAACCCGCGGCACCAGCTTGGGAAGCTGAGGTTTTACCATTAGACTACATCCGCGTACTCTTATTATACTCGCCTTTTGCCATTTTGTCAATGGGTGACTTTTGTCGAAAGCAGAAAAAAGGGCTGTTTTTTAACAGCCCTTTGGTTTAATACCGTACCTTGGTCACCACGGTGACGGGATTATACATTTTGCATCGCTCCAGCGCCTTTTCGGTGGCCTCAAAAAAGAAAACACATTTTTTGCCCTCGTCATTTTCAAAGGCAATGTAATACTTGTCGGCCGCGTTTTTTGAGGAAAGCGCGCTATAGGTGATCTCGGGGGCGAAGATCTCAAGGCGCTCATCGTGCTCACGGAAGCCAACGGGTGCGATGTGCTTGGCCGCCTTCAGCGTGATCTCGCACTGTGTCTTGTGTGTGCGCGTGCCGTAATGCTTGACAAAGGTCAGCTTACCCGATTGGATGGTGTACTGATAGGAGACCTTAACGTACCGCCAGGTCAAAAAGATGATGACCCAGAGCGACAGGGGAATGAACGCCAGAAGCGGCGCGATGATGGCCGCCGAGCCGTTGCCTACCACAAAGATGAGCGTGGCGGGATACAGAATGTATAGAAGCAGAAGGGCAATGCGCCCAAGACGGAATTTTCCCTCTGCCTTTTGTTCCACGGTATATTCGTACGGGGTGGTGATGTCGATCATAATTTTCTCCTATGCACAGCTTGTCGAATCATTTTAACACATTTTTTGCCGAATTGCAAGACGTTTTTGATTTTGGAAAATTTTGCGGAAGGTCTTGACATTTGGGTGATGTCATATTAAAATAGTATTCGCGAAATTGAGCAAGGCTCATATATCTGCGAAGCGCGAATATATGAGCCTATTCTTAGATGTTCGGTTCGGAATTGGGGATTTTTTTCAACACGTTGATGGCATCGAAAATGCTGTGGATGGGGATGAGCTCAATGCCGAAATCTCCCTTCAGCCTTTCGTAGCTTCGATGGGGAATGATCGCGCGTGTGAAGCCAAGGCGTGCCGCCTCCTTAAGACGCTGCTCGAGTCCCGAGACCGCACGGCATTCGCCCGCCAGACCCAGCTCGCCGATGGCGATGAGATCGTCGGGAACGGCGCGGTCGGTGATCGAAGAGATCAGTGCAAGAGCCACGGCCAGGTCCACCGCCGGCTCGTCCAGCCGCAATCCGCCGATGACGTTCAAAAACGCATCGTGCGAGGAGAACTGAAGCCCGAGGCGCTTTTCAAGCACCGCGGTAATCAGACACATTGTGTTGTAGTCAATGCCGCTGGCCGTTCGGCGCGGCGAGGCAAGCACCGATTTGGTAACGAGGGCCTGGATCTCGGCGATGATGGGACGCGTGCCCTCCACGGTGCAGACCGCACACGTGCCCGACATATTTTTCGGGCGACCCGAGAGAAGCATCTCGGACGGATTTTCAACCTGCGAAAGTCCCATATCGGTCATTTCGAAAACGCCGATCTCGTTGGTGGGGCCGTAGCGGTTTTTGATGGCACGGATGATGCGGTAGGTGTGTTGCTTTTCACCCTCGAAATAGAGGACGGCATCCACCATATGCTCCAGCACCTTCGGACCCGCAATGCTGCCTTCCTTGTTGACGTGGCCGACCAGAATGACCGAGATGCCGTCGCCCTTTGCCTTTTCAATGAAGGAGAGCGTGCATTCCTTGACCTGCGTAATGCTGCCGGGTGCCGAGGCAATGCGCTCGTTAAACACAGTCTGGATGGAGTCCACAATGAGGATGTCCGGCTTTATTTTTTCGGCCTGCGTGAGGATGTTGTTTATGTTGGTTTCGGCAAGGATAAAGAGGTTGTCCCCTTTAACACCGAGACGCTTTGCGCGGAGCTTGAGCTGGCCGTACGACTCCTCGCCCGAAATATACAGAACCTTTCGGTTTTGACCGAGAATGTCTGAGATCTGCATAAGAAGTGTGGATTTTCCAATGCCGGGCTCGCCCGACAGAAGAACCACGGAGCTATTGACAAGGCCGCCGCCAAGCACGCGGTCAAGCTCGCCAAGACCCGTAGCGGATCGCATAAAATCGGGCAGCTCCAGATCCTTGTAGGCAATCGCCTCGCCGGAGATGCCGCTGACGGCGCTGACGCGCTTAACGCCCCCGACCGTGCCTCCGAGAGGCTCGGCGATCTCCTCGGTAAAGCTGTTCCACTCGCCGCAGGAGGGGCATTTTCCCAGCCATTTGGGACTTCTGTACCCACAATCACAGATATAAGACGTTTTGATTCCTTTCATCTGCGGTTTCCTTTCTTGTTGATATACGAGAATATTATACATCACAGAAAGGGGATTCGTCAAGACAAAAAACGACAAAGACTTTTGAATTTTTGAAATGAGGTGTTTTAGGATGCACGAGGGACACAGACAAAGAATGCGAGAGAAGTTTCATAAGCAGGGCGGTGACGCGTTTTTGCCGCACGAGCTTTTGGAGATGATCCTGTTTTATGCCATTCCCAGGTGCAATACCAACGAGATCGCGCACGCATTGATCGACCGTTTCGGCTCCTTCCGCGGTGTTTTGGAGGCAGATGTCTCGGAATTGACGGAGGTCAAGGGCATCGGTGAAAACGCCGCCACCCTGATCAAGCTCTTTCCCGTAGCGCTTCGTTTGTATTTTCAGGAGCCGCAAAGCAAGATACAGCGTTTTGATAAGCTCTCGGTGGCGCGGGAGTTTGGTGTGGCGCAGTTTGTGGGAAATACAAACGAGGATCTGTACGCGCTTCTTTTGGATAATCAGCTCCGAAAAATCGATTGCATTCATCTTAGCCGAGGCGCGATCAATCACGTTGCCTTTGATCTTACCGAGCTATACCGTCAATGTCTTACCCGTAGGGTGTCCGCCGTCATCCTGTACCATAACCATCCGCACGGACTTTCTGTGCCCTCGCTTGAGGACGTGGAGATCACCTATCAGATCCAGGGCAAGCTTTCCGATGTCAACATTTGCCTTCTGGAGCATTTCGTGGTCTCGGATTTTTCCTGCATGCCCATTCTTTGTACGCAGAGCGGCGTTGTTACGCCGGCGATCCCGCGTGGTGGGATCGACCGCAAGGCTCTTGATCACTTTTATTGCCACTGAGCATTGTCCATGGTGTTCAGGATGCTGAGAGCGATAATAAGGGAGAGCTGCTTTTGGTAGTTTTCGTCCGCCAATCGCCTTGCCTCTGCATCGTTGGATAAAAAACCGCATTCGATCAGAATGGCCGGCTTCTCATTTCTATCCAGAAGATAGATGGAGGAGTCGGCTTTTTTGATCCTTCGCGTGTTTTCGGGATCCAGCGCCTCCTTCACCTTGTTTTGCACCGCAAGGGCAAGGGCTTGCGATAGGGGATGATGCGCGGAATAGTACACCTGGAGCCCGTGATATTGTTTTTGCGGAAAGGCGTTCATGTGGATGCTTACAAAGACTGAGTTTTCGGTTTCCCGCGCAATCTTCAGACGGGCAGCAAGATCCAAAAGCTTTTTTCTTCCCTTAAAGTCCACGTTGCGGTCATAGAGCAAGACGTCCTCGGTTCGTGTATAGACGACCGAAACGCCGTGCTGCTCAAGGTAGGTGCCTATGGTTTTGGCGATACTCAGATTGAGATCCTTTTCCCGGATCCCGTCGGCCGAGGAGGCACCGCCGTCCTCACCGCCGTGTCCGGCATCCAGAACGACCGTATAGGCGCGATTGCCGCTCGCGCCTTTTGCTTTTTCAAGGGGCAGGTGATTTCCGAGCAGACAGATGAGCAACAATAAGAGCGTGAAGATCCCGGAGATCAGTAAAAAACCGAGGGCATTGTGTGACCTTGACTTCATAGGTGTTCCTCCCGTGGGCGTGTTGTGGTTTATCATATGCAAAGGGACGTGCCGGGAATGACAAGCGGTTGAAATTTATAGGGAACTTATTGACTTTCACAAAAAATAGAGTTATAATAAATAGAATATAACTGTGGGGGTTTTTATGAGCAAGGAAACCATAGAGCTTACTTCAAGACAGCGGTTCTGGCTTTCTCTTCTTGCGGCGGCGGCACTTCCGTTTTCGGTGGCTATTTTCGGCGCGGGAGAGATCTATTTGAATAACAGTGATGAATTCTTGTTTGTCCTTTCGGATTTTTGGTTTGTTGCCATAGCGATCGCCCTTGCCGTATTTGCGACAATTTTCGTGCTTTTGCGAGTTTTGAGAGGCAAAGTGTTTCACCTGATACTGTCTCTCGTGGTATGGTTGTCTCTTATGAGCTATGTGCAGGGCAATTTCTTGAACTTCGGACTCACCTCGCTGGGGGCAGATGAGCTGGCGGCCGGCGCCGGAATTGGCCTTATCGTGTTGGATCTTTCGATCTGGCTGATCACGGGGATCGGCTTTGTCTGCGCGGCGCTTCTTTTGAAGGACAAGCAGACGCTTGGGCTTTTGGCTACGGTGACGCTGATTATGATCTTTGCCGTTCAGACCATCAACTTCTCGATTGCTTTTATGAATAGCGACGAGCCGGAAAAGAGCGAAAAGGTGCTCACCACGGAAAACCTTTTTGAGGTCTCGGAGAAGGACAACGTCATCGTCTTTATCCTGGATCGCTTTGACGTTTACTATTACGATCAGACACTGAGGCAGGATCCGGATTTTTTCAAGGCTCTTGACGGCTTTACCTTTTATGATAACAACATTTCTCTGTACTCCCGCACCTATCCGTCGGTGACCTACATGCTGACGGGGCAGGAAAACGCCTTCCAAAGCACACGCGAGGAATATTTCAAGGAGGCGTATTCCGACTCGGTTTTTTTGAAGGATCTGAAGGCCAACGGTTATAAGATCAACCTTTATACCTCGGCCTATTATGCGTATGACGATGCCGCGGTGTTCGGGGATCTTGTAGATAACGTTTCGCACTACGATGACTACGTGATTAAGGGAAGAATGGGGCTTACTGCCAAGATGCTGGCCCTTTCACTTTACCGCTATTTGCCTCTCGGAGTAAAGGATCTGATTGGCGTCAGCTCGGCAGATTTTGACAAATATGTTTCTTTTGATACAGAAAACGACCACGAAAAGTATGTTATGAACGATGCGGATACCTACCGCCTTTTCCGCGAAAGCGGGCTCACTACACAAAATCAAAGCAATACCTTTACGTTTTTGCACCTCAACGGTTGCCATTCACCTTATACGATGGACGAGAACGGAAACCCGATCGAAAGCAACAATTACGCCTCGGCGGCCATTCCGGCACTTAAGGGCTGCTTTGGTCTGATCTACGATTATATTGCGCAGCTGAAGGCGCTCGGTCTTTATGAGGATGCCACCATTATTATTACGGGCGATCACGCGCGTGCCATGGACGATACGGTGGACGTGGAGGATGCGCGCGTTACGGCGCTGTTTGTTAAGCAAAGCGGAGACCACGGAACGCCGCTCGCGTATTCCTCTGCGCCTGTTTGCCAGGAAAATCTTCGCGCCGAGATCGTGAAATCCGCGGGTATAAAGACCGAGGAGGATTACGGCAGGGCGTTCTCCGATATCGGTGAGAATGAGGAGATCGTTCGCAAATACTATTTTGAAAAATCCAACGGCGATAAGGACGAGATCGTCAAGTATCGCGTTGTGGGCGATGCCAACGATTTTGCAAGCTGGACGCTTTATGAAAAAGAAGTGGTCGGGGAGATCTACAAATAAGGGGGAGCTATGTTCGAGAATTTGATGCATTATATTTGTATCCCCTTGGGGATGCTTATGAAATGGTGCTGGATGCTTGTGGGCAACTACGGCGTGGCCATCATTTTGTTTACGCTTCTCTCCAAGATCGTGATCCTGCCCGTCACCGTGTGGGTGCACAGGAATTCGATCAAGATGGTGCGCGTTCAGCCAGAGATCAACTTTTTGAAGGCTAAATATTACGGCGATATGGATACCATTGCCACCGAGCAAGCGAAGCTTTTCAAGCGCGAGAAATACAGCCCGGCGGCCTCGATCGTATCGCTGATCCTTCAGCTGTTTTTGCTTTCCGCGATCATTGAGATCATCTACCATCCGCTGACTTATCTGCTCGGGACTTCGCCCGAAACGGTTTCGGCACTAGCCGAGGCGCTCGGCGTTGAGCAGGGTATTTCTTCGACCGAAATCCTTATTGTTGAGGCGGTGAAATACCGTTCGTATACGCCGTTTGGCACACTTCTTACCGTCGGGTTTCCCGTCGAGCTGATGCAAGCAATCGGAAGACTGGATTTTTGGTTTCTCGGCTTCAACGTTTCCGAGATCGCCTCGCAGACTCTCGGCAAGAACCTTCTGATCCCGCTTCTGGCCGGCGTTTCCTCCTGGCTTCTTTGTCTTTCGCAAAACGCGCTCAATCCGCTTCAGCACGAGCAAAGCAAGTGGAATCAGTACGGTATGACGATATTCTCGGTGGGACTTTCGCTCTATCTTGGCTTTTTTGTTCCGGCGGGCATTGTGATCTACTGGGTATTCAGCAATCTGTTTTCGGTTTTCCAGCAGATGCTTCTCAATCTTGCCATCGACCCCAAAAAGCACATTGATTATGAGGCGCTCGAAAAAAGCCGTGAGGCACTTGCCGCCATTGAGGCGCTGGATGACAAAAACGGCGAGGATGTGGCCAAAAACAAAAAGCGCGAGCGTGCCGATTATAAGCGTTTTTTCGGCGTGGTCAACAAGCACGTGGTCATTTACTCCGAAAAGAGCGGCTTTTACAAGTATTTTGAGGACCTGATGAACGAGCTCCTGGCACGGTCAAATCTGATCCTTCATTATATTACGAACGACCCGAATGACGTGATCTTTTCGGTTGCCGAAAAGCAGCCGCGTATCCGCGCCTATTATATCGGCAACAAAAAGCTGATCACGCTGATGATGCGAATGGAGGCCGACATTGTTATAATGACAACGCCGGACCTTGACAAATACTATATCAAGCGCTCGTTAGTTCAGAAGGACATCGAGTATATCTACGTGCCGCACGATCCGATGAGCGCGCATATGGGCTTCCGCGAGAATGCGCTGGATGCCTTTGACACCATCTTCTGTACGGGACCGCACATCGAGCGCGAGGTGCGCGCCACCGAGCAGGTGTACGGTCTGAAGCCCAAAACACTGGTGCACTTCGGATATCCGCTGGCGGAATGGCTGATCGCGGCCCACGAGAATACGGCGGTGGAAGCGGGAAGGGCACGCAAGCAGATTTTGATTGCCCCCTCATGGCAGGAGGACAACCTTTTGGACAGTTGCGTGGACAAGCTGATTGAGCAGCTTTACGGAAAGGACAATCGACTGATTGTACGTCCGCACCCCGAATACGTCAAGCGCTATCCGGACCGAATGAAGGCACTCACCGAGCGCTACGCCGACAAGGTGGGGGACGGACTTGTGTTTGAACTGGATTTTTCGGATAACAGTTCGATCTGGTCGTCCGACCTTCTGGTGACCGATTGGTCGGGCATCTCACTGGAGTTTTGCTTTGCGACCAAGCGCCCCGCGCTTTTCATCAATACGCAGATGAAGGTGGAGAATCCCAATTGGCAGAGGATCGACTGCATTCCCGTGGAGATCTCGCTGAGAAATCGCGTGGGCGTTGCCTTGGATAAGGACGAGTTGGATCGCGTGGGTGAAACCGCAAGGCAACTCTTAGATAATCCCGCGCTATATGCTGAGAAGATTCGCGAGGCGCTTGACGAGCACTTCTACAATTTGGGTAGCGCGGCCAAGGCGGGCGCAAAATATATTCTTGGAAGCTTACAGGAAAAACGGAAAAGGTAAAGGAGATATCACCATGAAAAAAACGCAGATTCTTATGACGCTTCATTTGGCACTTTGGGTAATGGTCGGCCTTACGCTGCAGGCGGCGGCGTATATCGATCCGAGCGTGGTTTCGGGACTTCTGGTCTCGGTGGCGGGGGCCGTGGTTGCCTGTAGTGCGGTCTTTTTCATTCTTTGGCGTAAGCTCAAGAAGAAGGTGACCCGGACGCTCGGCATTGACGAAAACGCCAACAAAGAGGTTGAGGAAGAGCTGGTTATCAAGGATGATGAAGAAAAATAACGTCGAAGAGTGCGGTGGCTTTCTGCCGTCCACGCTTGTTTTCGACGCGCTTTTTAAGACGAAACGTGTATAATGTCCTTATCAAAATGTGAGGTGTGAATATGGACGAAAAGATAAATGCTTTATACGAGCAATGGAAAAAAGCCGTAGTGGGCAATGCGGAGCTGGCGAGCGACCTTGAGGGTCTTTCCGATGAGGAGATCTTCGATCGCTTATATCGCGAGCTGGATTTCGGAACGGCGGGGCTTCGCGGCGTTCTCGGCGCCGGCACCAACCGTATGAACGTGTACACGGTGGCAAGGGCGTCGGCAGGTGTGGCGAAATACATCGTCGGTAAGCAAAAGAAGATCTGCAGCATAGCCATCGCCTACGATAGCCGCATCAATTCCGCGCTTTTTGCCAAGACCGCGGCGGCGGTGTACGCCGGATACGGACTTCACGTGTATTTGTATCCCGAGCTGATGCCGACACCGGCGCTTTCGTACGCCGTGCGCAATCTGCATTGCGATGCGGGCGTGGTCATAACGGCCAGCCACAACCCGGCTAAGTACAACGGCTACAAGGTTTACGGCGATGATGGCTGTCAGATCACGGAGGAGGCGGCAAAGGCCATTCTCCAAGAAATTTGCAGCACGCCGTATTTTGAGACCGTTCCCGATTTTGATGCGCTCTTGAAGGAAGGCAGGATCGAGTATATTACAACGTCTCTGAAGGATGCCTATATTGCCGATGCGGTTGCTTGCGCGAGGGCAAGGAATGCGCGCACGCGCGACCTGAAGCTGGTGTATACGCCGCTGAACGGCGCAGGACTTTCTTGTGTAACTAAGGCACTTGCCAAGTGCGGATTTGACGATGTTACGGTCGTTCCCGAGCAGGAAAAGCCCGACGGCCATTTCCCGACCTGTCCGTACCCCAATCCTGAGATCAAGGAGGCACTTGCGCTTGGACTTGACTTGATGCAAAAGACGGGGGCCGATCTTCTTTTGGCCACCGACCCCGACTGTGACCGTGTGGGCACGGCCGTTCCCGTCGGCGACGGCTACCGTCTGATTTCAGGTAACGAAATGGGTGTTCTTCTTTTGGACTATATTTGCCGTGAGAAGCTGGCGGCCGGCGTGATGCCGAGCGAGCCGATGGCGGTGAAGACCATTGTGACCACCGATATGACCTATGATGTGGCGAAAAAGTACGGTGTCCGCATTGTGGACGTTCTGACCGGCTTCAAGTATATCGGTGAGCAGATCGCGCTTCTTGAGGATAAGGGCAAGGAGGAAAATTATCTTCTTGGCTTCGAGGAGAGCTACGGATATCTTTGCTCCGGCTTTGTGCGCGACAAGGACGGCGTTTCCACCTCGGTGCTCATTTGTGAAATGGCCGCTTATTATAAGGCAGAGGGCAAGACGCTGGGTGACCGGATCAACGAGTTGTATGCGGAATTCGGCACGTACCTTAACTTTGTGGACAGCTTTGCCTTTGAGGGAAGCGTGGGTATGGAGACCATGAAGGGAATTATGACCTCTCTCCGAGAGAATCCACCCGTTGAACTTCTGGGGCGCAAGCTTGTTTTGATGAACGATTATCTCACGGGCGAAAGCCACTTGATCGAAAGCGGCGAAAAGGAGAAGATCGACCTTCCCAGATCCAATGTTCTCAAATTCGTATATGAGGGCGGTCTCGGTGTGATGGTGCGCCCCTCGGGGACCGAGCCGAAGATCAAGATCTACTATACGGTAAAGGCGGATACCGCGGAGGCGGCAAAGGCACTTCAGGATCAGCTTGCCGGAAAGAGCGGCGCGTTTGCTTCGCTTGTGATTTCGTAAAGAATAAAAGCCTATCTGAAATGACAGATAGGCTTTTTCTTTTATTCATCTTTAAAGAAATCCAGCTGCTCTTGGGCGTCCTTTTTGCCGTATTTGAGACCGAGATGGTCATAGGCAAGACGTGTGACACAGCGTCCGCGCGGCGTACGCGATAGAAAACCGATCTGCATCAGATACGGCTCGTACACGTCCTCAATGGTGACCGCCTCCTCGCCGATGGTGGCCGCCAGCGTCTCAAGACCCACAGGGCCGCCGTCGTAGAAGTCGATGATGGCCTTGAGCATACGGCGGTCGGTGTTGTCAAGTCCAAGCGCGTCGATCTCCAGCTGACCGAGCGCATAATTGGCAATTTTCGCATCAATAACACCCGTGCCCTTGACCTGCGCATAATCGCGCACACGCTTGAGAAGGCGGTTGGCGATTCGCGGCGTACCGCGGGAGCGAGAGGCAATTTCGTGCGCGCCGTCGTCGGTGATCTCAAAGTCCAGAATCCCCGCGCTTCGCTTGACAATGGTAGCCAGCTCCTTTGGCGTATACAGATCCAGCTTCAACAAAAGGCCGAAGCGGTCGCGCAGGGGTGTGGTGAGCTGACCGGCTCTTGTCGTGGCGCCAATCAGTGTAAACTTGGGAAGGTCAATGCGAATGCTTCGTGCCGACGGACCCTTTCCAATGATGATATCCAGCGCATAGTCCTCCATGGCGGGGTAGAGGATCTCCTCCACCGAGCGGGAAAGACGGTGGATCTCGTCAATGAACAGCACGTCACCCTCACCAAGATTGGTGAGAAGGGCGGCCAGATCTCCTTGCTTTTCAATGGCAGGGCCCGAGGTGATGCGAAGGTTTACCCCCATTTCGGCGGCAATGATGCCCGAAAGGGTGGTCTTACCAAGGCCCGGAGGGCCGTAGAGCAAAACGTGATCCAGCGACTCGCCGCGCATTTTGGCGGCGTCCATACATATCTTGAGATTTTCCTTGACCTTTTCCTGACCGATGTACTCTCCGAGATTCTTGGGACGAAGCGAAAGCTCGGTCTCGGAATCATTCGGTGTATAGGAGGAGGACATAAAACGGTTTTCCAGATCCAGCTCGTTCGAATCGTAAGTATCCATTTTTCGTCTCCTTTTCTTTAAACGTTACGCATCAGCTTTTTAAGAGCCAGCTTGATCATTTCGCCCGAATCCAGCTTAGGATCCACGCTCTTCAACGCTCCCGTTGCCTCGGCACGGCTATAGCCGAGAACCATGAGCGCGTCAAGTGCCTCGGAGAGCGCGCCCTTTCCAAGCGAAGCGGAGGCAGGGGAGTCTCCCACCGTCGACAGTGTGTCCGTGTCGGTCTGCTTGAGCATCTTGTCCTGAAGCTCCAAAATGACGCGTGCGGCGGTTTTTGCCCCAACGCCGTTTGCCTTGGCGATGGCCTTGGTATCACCCGTGCAGACCGCAAGCGCAAATTTTTCGGGTGTCAGGATCGAAAGGATCGCGGTGGCGGCCTTGGGGCCGACTCCCGAAACGGTGATCAGCATACGGAAGGCAGAAAGCTCCTCCTCCGTGGAGAAGCCGAAAAGCTCAATGTCATCCTCGCGCACGGCAAGATAGGTGTAAAGCCGAGCCTTGTCGGAGCCAAGGGAGGCGAGGCGCTCGTGCGTTGTGCCGCTGACGGTCAGCTTGTAGCCGACGCCGCCGACGTCCACGACCGCAAAGGTGGGCTCCAGAAGTGCGATGGTTCCTTGAATGTAATAGAACACAGTGGTTGTCCTCTCTTTTACTTTTGCATTTCTTTTTGTTTTTTGCGCTTGCGAAGAATGTCGGCCGCAAGCAGACCGCCGTAGATCGCAAGCGATCCGAGCGTAATGGCAAAGCCGACGTTTACAATGCGCGGTGAATACGTCATTTCAACGGTGTGCTTGCCGTCCCCTTCAATGCGGAAGGAGACAAGGGCATCCAGCGATTGCTCGATGGGGACACGCTTGCCGTCCACCTTGATCTGCCAACCCTCGTCATACGGAATGGTGGTGAGGATAAGAGTGGAATCCTTTGAGGTGTTCAGCGTTCCCGAAAAATGCCTTTCGTTGAATTCCTCGATCTGATATTGTTCCTTTGCCAGTAGACTCATCGCGTATTTGAAGGTCTCGGTGTCCAGATAGTAAAGGATGCTTTCGTCGTTTTTAATATAGAGATTTTCGCCCGTCAGCGTCAGCTTGACCGAAACGTTTTCTCCACGGCTTCGCAGGCCAAGCGCCTTGATTCGATCGGAGTCGCTGGCCATAAAGGTCTCGTACGGCTTGTCGTTGACCGTGAGCTTGACCTCGCGCGGATATTCGGAGGGGGCGTAGAAGTAGAGAAGCGCATCGTGAGGCATGGTGATGCCGTAGACCACGTAGGTGGATTCATCTCCGTCTGTTTTGTAGTGCGTATGTCCGGCGATGGTGCGCTTTTGACCGTTGGTGTAGGTCGAGGAGACCGGAATGGGAACAAAAACCTCAAGCGTATTTTTGGAGCCGGTCATTGCCGTAACCAGTGCGTTCAGTCGGTCAAAGGGGGAGGGATAAACGGCAACGTCATCGCCGTCCTCGTCCACATTGTTGAATTTGAATTCTGCCAATGCGTCACTGACCGCATAAGCAAGCGAAAGTGCGTAGGGGTTTTGGTAAGCTGTGAAATGCTCGTTTTCTCCGTACACCTCTCCCAAAAGCTTCTGTACGTCCTCCCAGGCGACACTTTCGTTATAATGCGATTTCTTCTCGCCGATGTTTTGCTCACATAAAATGTATTTGATGCCGAGAAGCGAGTCGGTCAGGGGATTGGCTCCGAGATAGCGTGAAAGATGGGACTTTGAGGAATAGCCCATTTCAGCCAGGAAGGCAATGGTGTCCTTGTTGAGTGTCGAGGTCGAGCAGGAGATGCCGCGCATACCGAGCGCCATATTGTCGTTGGTCTTTCGGTAGGTGGTCTTTTCCATACGGTAGAAGGAGGTGTCCTTTGCCTGGATCTCCTTGACCAGAGGACGGACCTTTTCCATATAATCGTTGTAAGAGCTGTAGGTGGAGTAGACGACGTCATAGTCGAGACTCGACATATGAATGATGCCGTTTCCGAATGCCTCAAGGCAAATGACCAAAAGCAGAACGACGGCCATATTCCGTCTGGATCTTGCCGTGCGCGCCCGCATAAAGCCATACAGGATTGCACACAGGAAGAGGATCAGAGCAAGGGAAAGCCAGACGGTGCGAAGCGGATCGATGCGACCTTCTTCAAAGCCGAATTTTCCGTCCAGTACAAAGTTTTCGTATTCAAATTTCTGAAGAACCATCACAAGAGCCGCAAGTCCCGCACCGACGGCAAGAAGCGCCTTGGCGGATTGCTGCTTCAGCTCACGGATGGCCTTGTGCGCCATGGTCAAAAGGACAAAGCAGAGCATAAAGCTGTAGCGGTAATTGAGCCAGTTGGGCTTGGCAAAGCCGTGCCAGACGAGGTCGACCGGGTTGATGGTAAAGCTCATCACAAAGACCGCAACGAGAAGTGTGGAACAAATTTTCTCGCGCAGGGTAATTTTTTTGCACAGATAATAAAAGGGCAACATAAGAAGCGCCAGTGTGCCGCAGTAGATAAAGGGAAGTCCGTCGGGGCGCACGGTGTCGTAAGTGCCCGGCAGAAGCTTTACAAAGAGGTCGGCAAGGTCATAGCGGAGGAAAAAGCCCCAGTCGGGATTCGAGAAGGTGTTTTTTCCAAAGGTGAGCGAATACGCGGCGGCAAGCAAGATTACCGTGGCTATACCGACGGCGAGAAGCGAGGAGCCGGCAATCCTGCCGAGTGAGCGCAGAAAGTGGTAGCCTTCGCCGCTCGGGTTGTTTTCTCCGTCCTTTCCGTGTGCTAAATAGTAGTAGAAGAAATACAGAACCACGTAGATGCAGACCATGTAGCCGATATAGAAATTGCTGGCCAGCGTAAGCGCAAGTAACGGAATATACAGCTTGTACCTTCCGTGCTTGATCATTTCCTCGATGAGAAGCGACAAAAGGGGAAGCCACATCAGCGCGTCGATCCACATGGAATTGTGCTGATGCACGATCGCGTACGAGGAGAGCGCATATAAAACCGAGAATGCCCACACCGTGTATTTGCTCGGGCGGCGAGTGGTTTTGTGAAGATAGTAGCCAAAGGTCAAGCCCGAAATTCCGGTCTTGAGAAGAAAGACAAAAAGGAGTGCCTCAAGGATCCTCGACTGAGGAAACAGACAAACGATATACGAAAAGGGGCTGGCAATGTAGTAGGCATAGATGCCGAGAAATTCACCGCCCAGCGATCTTGAGAAGGAGTACAGAAGGCTCTTGTCTCCAAGGATCGCATTGCGAAGCGCCTCGTAAAAATATACGTACTGTCCGTTCAGGTCCAAAACCAGAACGCTCTCGTCTCCAAACGGATGCACGCCCTTGACGAGGTATACCAGATACATAACGGCGATGGGTAACAGGAAGGAGAGGGAAAGGTAAGCGTACGGCTTTTTCCGAAATTCTCCAAACCTTGCCAAGAGCCACCGCCAAGGATTTTTTTGCTTTTCGGTGGAAAGCATATTGTTATTCATCGGATTCTGCACTTTCCGAAGCACGGTTCAGCTTCTTGATGGATTTTTCAAATTTTACGCGCTCGAGCGTCATGTCACGGCCGCAACCGAGGCAAACGACGCGCACGTCACTTCCCACGCGGAGAATGCGAAAGGAGGAGGCCCCGCAAGGGTGCTGTTTTTTCATTTCGGCAACGTCGCCGACAGCGAGTTTTACAATGTTCATAAAGCAAACTCCGAAATAAGAAATATATATATTTCAATATACCATAATTTCCCCTAAAAGTCAACTTGAATTCATTATTTTTCACAAAAAAGAAAATTGTGTTTGACTTGTTCATATTCTTGTGATATAATTTAATGTGGAATAGAATGACAACCGAAGGAAAGGGAGGGCGGCTGTGAGGATACTGGGAATCGACCCCGGAATTGCCATTGTGGGCTGGGGCGTAATCGAATATAGCGGAAACCGCTTCCGTACTCTCGGCTACGGCTCGGTGCAAACGCCCTCGACTATGTCGACCGAGCAGAGATTGGTGGAGGTCCATCGGGGCATCGGTGAGCTGATCGATACCTACAAGCCGGACTGTATGTCCATTGAGGAGCTTTTCTGGAACACAAACCAGACAACGGGTATCCGTGTCAGTGAGGCGCGCGGTGTGATCCTGCTTGCGGCCGCACAAAGGAAGCTGGATATTTTTGAATACACGCCGCTTCAGGTCAAGCAGGCGGTGGTCGGATACGGACGTGCGGAAAAGAAGCAGGTCATTTCGATGGTCACCATGCTTCTCGGACTTGAAAAGCCGCCCAAGCCCGACGACACGGCCGACGCGCTGGGGCTTGCGATCTGCCATGCCCATAGCGGTTGCTCTCGCCTGGCAGATTATTACAACAAAAAATAAGAGGACAGGATATGTGGTATTCTCAGAATTGGAAAGACTATGAACTTATAGACACCTCGGAGGGGGAGCGTCTGGAGCGCTGGGGCGATTATCTTTTGATCCGTCCCGACCCGCAGATCGTGTGGAAGAACGAAAAAAAGAGTCCGCTTTGGAAAAAGGCGGATGCAACCTATAAACGCTCGTCGGGCGGCGGAGGCGGCTGGAAAAACAGCCGTGTGCCCGATCAATGGAAGATCGGATACGGGGATCTTCGCTTTATCGTTCGTCCGACCGGCTTTAAGCATACGGGGCTTTTCCCCGAGCAGGCGGCCAACTGGGACTGGTTTTCCGAGCTCATTCGCAACGCCGGACGTCCCATTAAGGTGCTGAACCTGTTTGCTTATACGGGCGGCGCAACGGTTGCCGCCGCAAAGGCAGGTGCTTCGGTCTGTCACGTGGATGCGGCCAAGGGAATGGTGGCGCAGGCAAAGGAAAACGCGGCACTCAGCGGCCTTGCCGATGCCCCGATTCGCTACATTGTGGACGATTGTAAAAAGTTTGTGGAGCGCGAGATTAAGCGCGGAAACCGCTACGATGCGATCATCATGGATCCGCCCTCTTACGGAAGAGGTCCGTCGGGCGAGGTTTGGAAGATCGAGGACAGCATCGACGAGTTTGTTACATTGGTTTCGAGCGTGCTTTCGGACGAGCCGCTTTTCTTCCTGCTTAATTCTTACACTACGGGACTTTCGCCTCTGACGATGAGCTATATTTTACAGCTTCGCGTGTGCCGTCGCTTCGGCGGTAAGACCGAGGCCGGGGAGCTGGCTCTTCCCGTCAAGCAAACGGGCGGCTTTTTGCCTTGCGGCGCAAGCGTGAGATGGTCGGCCGACTATAACGGAGAAAAATAAAAAGATCGGTATTTTGTTATGAGTGAAGCTTTTATTCAAGTTGAAAATCTGAATTATTCCTATACGGAGGAGGACGGTCGCGAGGTTCCGGTTTTGCACGACATTTCGTTTGAGATCGGGCGCGGTGAATACGTAGCGATCCTTGGGCATAACGGCTCGGGAAAATCTACGCTGGCCAAGCTTCTCAACCTGATTTTGACGCCCACCTCGGGCAGGATCCTTTTTGACGGTAAGGACGTTGCCGAAAAGGAACTGACGGAGGACGAGCTGTATCAGCTTCGCCGCAAGGTCGGCATGGTGTTTCAGAATCCGGACAATCAGCTGGTTGCCACCATTGTGGAGGAGGATGTTGCCTTTGGCCCGGAAAATCTGGGGCTTCCGCAACAGGAGATCCGCCGACGTGTGGACGAGTCGCTGGCTATTGTCGGTATGACCGAATACGCCCACCACGAGCCGCACCGCCTTTCGGGCGGTCAGAAGCAAAGAATTGCCATCGCGGGCATCATTGCGATGCTTCCTGAATGCATGATCTTTGACGAGTCGACGGCTATGCTGGATCCGTCGGGTCGTAAGGATGTACTTCGTACCGTCGAGACCCTGAATCGCGAAAAGGGAATCACCGTGCTCACCATTACTCACTATATGAACGAGGCGGCTAAGGCAGATCGCATTCTTGTGCTGGACGACGGACGGATCCTTATGGAGGGGACGCCGGCCGAGGTGTTTGCACACCCGGAGATTTTGCGAAAGGCCGGGCTTGATGTGCCTCAGTGCAGCGCTTTGATTGAGGGACTCAGAGAGGCGGGCTTTGCCATTTCGGGCGATTTCTATTCTCCCGAGCTGTGTGCAGAGGCGATCTGCCGTTACATCCAAGAAAAGAGGTCTTGAGCGTGGCAAAAATTGAACTGGAAAACATATCTTACGTATACAGCAAGGGCACCCCGTACGAGGTAACGGCGCTTGACAACGTGAGTGCTTGTATCAAAGAGGGAAGCATTACCGGCATTATCGGACATACCGGTTCGGGAAAATCCACCTTCGTTCAACTCCTCAACGGGCTTGAGCGTGCGCATGAGGGACGCGTGCTTCTCGACGGAAAGGACATCTGGGAAAAGCCTAAGGAGATCGGCAAGATCCGCTTCCGCGTTGGGCTTGTGATGCAATATCCCGAATATCAGCTTTTCGAGGAGACCATCCGTGAGGACATCGCCTTTGGTCCGAAAAATATGGGGCTTGATAAGGAGGAGATCGAGAAGCGCGTTTTGATGGCGGCAGATTTCGTGGGGCTTGAGCGTGAGCTTCTGGATAAATCTCCCTTTGATCTTTCGGGCGGTCAGAAGCGCCGCGCGGCGATTGCGGGCGTTATCGCGATGAAGCCCGAGGTGCTCGTGCTTGATGAGCCGGCCGCGGGCCTCGATCCGCTTGGTCGAGATGCCATTTTCAAAAGCCTTGTCAACTATCGGAACGAAACGGGAGCAACCGTGATCATCGTTAGCCACAGTATGGAGGATATGGCGCGCTTTTGCGAGGAGCTGATCGTTCTCTCGCACGCTAAGATCGTAATGCAGGGAACGTGCAGTGAGATCTTTGCCAAGGCGGATTTTCTTAATGAGATCGGCCTGGACGTGCCGCAGATCACCGGTTGTATGAAGCTGCTTTCTCAGAAGGGGCTTTCGGTGGAGGATGGCATTTATACCGTTGAAGATGCGGTAAAGGAGCTTTCTCACCTGCTTTCATCTTTATAATTTTGGAAAGGTCTGAATCATGAAAAACATTAGCTTCGGGCAGTATTATCCGGCGGAATCCCTGATTCACCGTCTGGATGCACGCGCTAAGGTCATCCTGGCGCTTCTTTATATCATCTGCTCGTTTTTGTGTAAAAATATAATCAGCTTTGCGGCACTGGCGCTTTCGGCCGTCCTTCTGGTTCTGCTGAGCAACATACCGCTCAAGGCGGTCTTCCGCGCCATACGGCCCATTCTTTTCGTGATGCTCTTCACGGTAGTTCTGAACGTCTTTTGGACCAAGGGAGAATCTCCGCTTTTCAGCTGGGGTATACTGACCGTATACCCGGAGGGCCTGTATAACGCGCTCTTTATGCTGGTCCGCATTCTCTCGCTGATCATCGGCACCAGCATTTTTATGACGTATACCACTACGCCCATCGAGCTTGCCGATGCCATCGAGCAGCTTTTGGCGCCTCTCAAGAAAATAAAAATTCCCGTGCACGAGTTTTCGATGATGATGACCGTGGCGCTTCGCTTTATCCCCACGCTGATCGAGGAGACCGAAAAGATCACCGCCGCCCAGAAGGCGCGCGGCGCAGACTTTTCCTCGGGTGGACTTATCAAGCGTGCCAAGGCACTGATTCCGATCCTGGTTCCTCTCGTGGTCTCCGCCTTCCGCCGTGCCGATGAGCTGGCAACGGCCATGGAGTGCCGCTGTTACCGCGGCGGTGACGGAAGAACCAAGCTTCACGTCTTGCGTTACGATGCCAAGGACTTTATGATGATGGCGGTCGTCGTTGTATTTGGTGGACTGTTGGTCGGGCTCAATATGCTTGCCATCGGTTATACGATGTAAGGGTGGATATCGTATGAAGGTTTTTTTGAAAATTTCCTTTCTCGGCACCCGCTATTGCGGCTATCAGGTTCAGGATAACGCCGTGACGGTTCAGCAGATGCTCAATGAGGCGGCTGAAAAGGTGTTTGGATTTCCGTGTGATATTGTGGGGTGCAGTCGCACCGACAGCGGTGTTCACGCGGAGGAATTTTGTGTGTGCGTGACAAAGAGAAGGGAGTCGGAACTTGTGACGTCCATTCCCGTCTCCAAAATTCCCGTGGCTATGAATTGCTTTTTGCCCGATGACATTTCGGTGCTTGAGGCATCCCTTGTTCCTGAGGAATTTCACGCGCGATATGACGTAAAATATAAGGAGTACGTATACCGCATCTGGAACGGCAGGGTGAAAAATCCTTTTTTGGCCGACCGTATGATGTTTTTGCCGAATATGATAAGTGATGAAGACCTGGCCCGTGCCAACGAGGCGGCAGATCGCTTTGTGGGCAGGCAGGACTTTCGCTCCTTTATGGCCAGTGGCTCCAAGATCACCGACACGGTGCGTACGGTCTATCACGCTTCGCTATCGCGCGAGGGGGATGTGATCACCTTCCGCGTGGCGGCTGACGGTTTTCTTTACAATATGGTGAGAATCATGGCGGGAACGCTGGTTGAGGTGCTGCAGGGCAGAAGAACGCCGGATGATATTTCTGCTGTCATCGCAAGCGGCGATCGCAGACAGGCGGGAAGCACCGCGCCGGCCCACGGCCTGTATCTTCACCGCGTGTCCTATGAGGCATATCAAGCAATAGGAGGAGAAATTCAATGATCTGGAATTATGCTGTAGATATATTTTATGTTGTTTTGGCAATCGCTATCGTTGTTCTTTTTGCCTGTAAGGGCTTTTTTGCGGCGATTTTTCATTTTGGAAGATACATTGCGGCAACCGTGCTTGCCTATACCTTTGGCCCTATGCTCAGCCGTTTTCTTTATCAGAAATGGATCTTTTCCTGGATCGCGGTTCCGGTTGCTGAAAAGGTTGAGAATTTTTTGAATAACACGGTTGGAAGCGTAGATATTGAAGGACTTGTGGAATCGCTTCCCGCGCTGGTTAAGCAGTTTGCGGATGTGGATGCCTTGACCGCAAAATACGGAGCAACCGTTGACAGCTTTCACGAGGTTGCCGGAGATTTTTCGGCAACGCTGGCGGCACCCCTGGCGTCTCTCATTTCCAATGCCATTGCGTACCTGGCCATCTTCTTCGTTTCTGTGCTTTTGCTGAAGCTTTTGTTCTTCCTGCTTAATAAATTCTTTGATGCCATCCCGATTCTGAAGGCGATCAACCATATTTTGGGAGCAGCTCTCGGTGTGCTCACCGCCTTTTTGGCACTGGCGGCGATCACCTGGCTGCTGGGGTTGCTTATCAGCCTTTTCGCCGGCAGCGAATGGTTGCTCCACCTGGCGGAAAACTCAAAGCTTTTCGGTGTTTTTCAAGAGTTGAACTTTTTTAATCTTTTTCATTGATTTGAGGAAACAGTAAATGGTAATGTGTGCAAAATGTCATAAGAGACCTGCCGTTGTCTTTATGACCAAGCTGGAAAACGGCAAACGTGTTAACGAGGGAATCTGCGTAACCTGCGCTAAGGAGCTGGGACTTCCCATCGACAATCTGCTTGGCGGCTTTATGAGCAAAATGGGGCTCTCGGCCGAGCAGCTCTCCGAAATGGAGCAGGAGTTCTCCGAGATGATGCAAAGCGGCGAGCTTCCCGAGGAGGGCGAAGAGGGGGAAGAGGGAATCGTCCCCACCTTCGATATGCGTAAGCTTTTTCAAAAAGGCGAGGAGGAGCTTCCTGCGGAAAAGGGCAAGGAGACCTCTTCCGGTGAAAAATCCAAGCACTCGTCAAAAAACAAAAAGAGTAAATTTTTGGATGCCTATTGCACCAACCTGACCGAGCGCGCAAGAGAAGGAAAGCTTGACGCCATTATCGGGCGTGAGCGCGAGCTGGAGCGAATGATCCAGATTCTTTGCCGCCGTCAAAAAAACAACCCGTGTCTCATCGGCGAGCCGGGTGTTGGTAAAACCGCTGTTGTGGAGGCATTGGCGCAGCGAATCGTGGCGGGCGACGTGCCGTATAAGCTCTCGGACAAGGAGTTGTATCTTTTGGATCTGACGGCGCTGGTTTCGGGCACGCAGTTCCGCGGACAGTTTGAGTCGCGTGTGCAGGGGCTTCTGAAGGAGATCAAGGACGCCGGAAACATCCTTTTGGCAATCGACGAGGTGCACAATCTCGTGGGCACCGGCGCGGCGGAGGGCAGTATGAGCGCCGCCAACATTCTCAAGCCCGCACTCTCACGCGGCGAGATCCGTGTGATCGGTGCGACGACGCTCAATGAATATCGAAAGCATATTGAGAAAGACACGGCGCTTGAGCGCCGCTTCCAGCCGATCACGGTAAATGAGCCGTCGATTGCCGACACGGTGAAGATGCTGGAGGGTATCAAGCATTATTATGAGGAATTTCATTCCATCGTGATCCCGAGCACGCTTCTTGAGCGCGCGGTCGTTATGTCCGAGCGCTATATCACTGACCGTTACCTGCCCGACAAGGCCATTGACCTTATCGATGAAGCGGCGTCGCATCTTTCGCTTGCCTCGGCGGAGCTCAACGAAAGCTATCGCCTTCGTGACCGACTTCTTGCTCTTAAGAACGAAAGGGAGGCGGCCGAGTCCGAGACCATTCCCGAAAACGGCGAGCAGGCGCATTATGAGAAGATTGCCGAGATCCGCTCGGAGGAGCTTCGTCTGTCCACGCGTCTGCACGAGGTTGAGCCTGCTTGTCAGAACATTTTGATGACCGAGGAGGATCTTGCCGGCGTGATCGAGATCTGGACGGGCATTCCTGCCACAAACATCACGGTCAACGAATTTGAAAGGCTGAGCGGTCTTGAGGCAAGACTGAAGGAGAAGATCATCGGTCAGGACAAGGCGGTATCCGCCGTGACCCGTGCCATCAAGCGCAACCGAGCCGGCATTGCCTATAAACGTAAGCCCGTCTCCTTTATCTTTGCCGGCCCGACCGGCGTGGGGAAGACCGAGCTTGTCAAGGTGCTGGCCGCCGACCTCTTTGATTCGCCCGAGACGCTGATCCGACTAGATATGTCCGAGTTTATGGAAAAGCATTCGGTGTCCCGTATCATCGGAGCGCCTCCCGGATACGTCGGCTATGAGGAGGCAGGACAGCTTACCGAGAAGATCCGTCGCCGTCCGTATTCCGTGGTTCTTTTTGACGAGATCGAAAAGGCGCATCCCGATGTGCTGAACGTTCTTCTCCAGATTTTGGATGACGGTCGCGTGACCGACGCACACGGAAAGACTGTTAACTTTGAAAATACCGTCATTGTAATGACCACCAACGCCGGCTCGGACAAGAGCGCGGGACAGGTGGGATTTGAGACCTCGGTTGACCGGAGCGCAGAGGACGCCAAGACCGAAAAGGCGCTCTCCGCCTTCCTTCGTCCCGAATTTCTCAACCGAGTGGATGAGGTCATTACCTTCCGCTCGCTGAATGAGGAGGATTTCGCAAGGATCGCTGCCATTATGCTGTCGCAGTTGGCTCAGGTGCTTGCGGAGCGCGGCATTACCCTTCGCTTCGGGGCTGCTGTGCAAAAGCATATTGCCGAGAAATCTTACTCGCATAAGTTCGGCGCGCGTAATATGCGACGCTATATCCAGACGCACGTCGAGGATAAGCTGGCCGAGGAGATCATATCGCGCTATGGCGAGAACATTACGCAGGTGTCTCTTACCGTGAAAAAAGGAGAGCTTGCTCTTCTCTGTATGTAAATCCGTATTCCTGCATATATTGGTAGCAAAACAAAGGGGGTTTTGCTATGAAGGTGTGCAGTACGGCGGATCTGAGGGAAAAGGAGGTCATCAACCTTTGCGACGGTGAGCGCCTTGGCTACGTTACCGATTTCGAGATCGATATCTGTGAGGCGCGGATCCTCTCACTCATCCTTCCGTCCGAGATCGGACTGTTTGGGTTTCCCAAGGGGGAGGAGCTTGTGATCCCGTGGGATAAGATCGAATGCATCGGTGAGGATACCATTTTGGTCAAGGTTAACGTGGGGGAGCTGTGCCGCTGTTTTCCAGATAAGAAGAAACATAAGAAACGATTTCTTTAATTTGTTAACATTTTGTAAATAATGCAAATTCCTTGTTGATGAAACAGGGAATTTGTGCTATAATCACATAGTTGTCCGAAACGCAGGTTTCGTACAATAAATAAAATACACACACAGAGGTGTTCTTTGCGGTCGGTGCCGAAAGGTTCCCGCAATGCCCGTCTGTGGTGGAAAAACCGAAGGAGGACATTAAAATGTCTGTTGTATCGATCAAGCAGTTGCTTGAAGCAGGTGTTCATTTCGGACACCACACCAGAAGATGGAACCCCAAGATGGCAGAGTACATCTTCACCGAAAGAAACGGAATCTACATCATCGACCTTCAGAAGACCGTAAAGAAGTTTGAAGAGGCGTATATGTTTGTCCGTGACATTGCCGCACAGGGCGGCACCA
>CAJGDZ010000008.1 GCA_904502055.1 uncultured Clostridia bacterium
AATTGCAGAGCCTCTGCACACGCTTTATAACGCGGGAATCGCAAACGAGCTCTTTCCGCTCCTTCTTTTCGTGGGAATAGGCGCGATGATCGACTTCGGTCCGCTTCTCACCAATCCCAAGCTGATGGTCTTCGGCGCGGCGGCGCAGTTCGGTATCTTCTTTACGCTTTGTATGGCGTCCATCTTCTTCCCGGAGATCAAGGACGCGGCTTCGATCGCCATCATCGGCGCGGCGGACGGCCCCACGTCCATCGTCGTTGCCAACCGTCTCGGCTCGACCTACGTCGGCCCCATCACGGTTGCGGCCTACTCGTATATGGCACTCGTGCCCATCATTCAGCCCCCTGTGATCAAGCTTCTGACCACCAAGAAGGAGCGTATGATCCGTATGCCCTATGAGCCCAAGTCGGTCTCCAAGACCACCAAGATCCTGTTCCCCATCGTTATCACGGTAATTGCAGGTCTTGTGGCTCCCGAGTCGGTTTCGCTTGTTGGTTTCCTGATGTTCGGTAACCTTATGCGCGAGTGCGGCGTTTTGGATTCGCTTTCCGAGACCGCACAGAAGGTGCTGGCAAATCTCGTTACCATCTTCCTGGGCATCACGATCGCCACGCAGATGCGTTACGATCAGTTCTTAGCCCCCGAAACGCTCCTCATTCTCGGTCTCGGTCTTGTGGCCTTCGTTGTGGACACGGCGGGTGGCGTTCTGTTTGCCAAGCTCCTCAATCTCTTCCTCAAGAAGAAGATCAACCCGATGGTCGGTGCAGCCGGCATTTCGGCATTCCCCATGGCAGGCCGTATCGTGCACAAGATGGGTCTGAAGGAGGATCCGCAGAACTTCCTTCTTATGCACTCGATGGGTGTTAACGTTTCCGGACAGATCGCGTCGGTTATCGCGGGCGGTCTGATCCTCAAGTTCTTTGAAGTCATTTAAGGAGGGTGCAGAATATGAAAAACAGAAATCTTGCTCTTGTTATCGCGATCCTGATGATCGCCGCTCTGCTCGCTCCCATGTGCTTTGCCGACGAGCCGGAGTTCCCCATTGTCGATATGGCGGCTGAGGAAAACGTGCTTTTGATTGCTCCCAACGAAAAGGGCGAAGACGGCGTGACCGGTGCTCCCGTTCCCACGGTCGGTGCAACCGATGCGGAGAACGCAGAAGATGCTCCTAAGATGATCTTCGAGCCGATGAACTTTGTAGACAACCTCTACTATATGGGTCTTGGTATGCTGGGCATCTTCGTTGTGATCGGCGTGATCATTCTGGCAACCGCCGCTCTCAACAAGCTTTTCAAGGAAAAGAAGAGCGAATAAAATTCACA
The DNA here is from genome assembly GCA_904502055.1 of uncultured Clostridia bacterium. Lineage (GTDB taxonomy): Bacteria > Bacillota > Clostridia > Oscillospirales > CAG-272 > RGIG8775. The sequence goes on from CAJGDZ010000008.1 coordinate 1,323, forward strand.
AAAAAGAACCGTTTTTGAGAATCAAGAACGGCGAGCATTGCGAAAACAAAGAAAAATACGAGAACATTTCGGTGTTCTCGTATTTTTCTTTTTGCCCATTTTCCGTCGCTTCGTCTTTATCGTGCACGAAAGCATCAAAACAAGGTGGACGTAATATATGGAAAAAGTACATGAAAGGAAACGGAGCAAATAAACAAAAAGCACTTCGCTTTACGGTGTTTTCCCATTCCCCTCGTTCCAAATGCGTTACAAACGAAAATTTTTTTCAAAAAACTCTTTTTTTTCGTAATTTTTCGACTAAATCCTTGACTTTTGTAACACCTTTGTAACGCCTCATATGATATTCTATTATTAATTTTTGTAATATAATAAATCTTTATAATAAATTTTCCGATAGTCTTGCAGAATCTATGTCATTTCAGCTATTGCCAAAGGAGCGTAACGATATGAAAACACATTCCATTCAGTTCAAATTTTTGATAACCGTCATTTCCGCCATACTGGCCATCGCCACTTTGGTGGGAGGTATCAGCACCTATGAGGTAGACAACTATCTCAAACAACACACAGAAGAATTTGTGGAAATTTCATGTTCAAATGAAGCATCACAAGTAAACAGCATTTTAGGCAACATAGAAAACTCCGTCAGAATTATGGAAAGCTACGTGCTTTCCATGCTCAAATCCGCCACGAATCTCGAAGACCATACCTACCGGGAAGAGGTTCTTCGGTCAGCCGGCGAAATGTTCGCCAACGTAGCGGCCAACACGGACGGGGCTTTGTCCTACTATTTTCGGTTTGATCCCGCAATATCCGACAATAAGAGCGGAATGTTTTACTCAAAAATAGACGGCAGCGATGAATACGTTTGTCTTTAACCTACGGATCTTTCGCTGTACGACAAAACCGACAACGAGCACGTGGGCTGGTTTTGGCTTCCCTACGAGGCGGGTCGCCCCATCTGGCTGGATCCCTACTATAATCAGAACAACAATACCCTGATGATCTCGTTCGTTATCCCCTTGTTCATTGAGAATCAGTTCATCGGTGTCGTGGGCATGGATTTTGACTATGCATCCTTAATCAAAAGAATCCATCAGATCAAGATCTTTGAAAACGGATTCGCACATTTGGAGCTGAACGGAACCGTCATACACAGCGGCGACGATCATTCGGAAGAAGATCATCCGCATGACGATGCATCGCATTTCAAGGCTTCTGCGGAGCTTGTCAACGGAATGACGCTCGCTCTGTTCGCCTGTCAAAGCGATATCACAAAGATCCGACATGAGATCGCATACAAAATCATTTTCACCGTAATTGTGCTTGCCCTGGTCTTTTCTCTGGTTGTGTTCCTGGTCGTCAAAAAGGTCGTAAAGCCCTTGAAGGTGCTGACAGATGCCGCCATAAAGCTTTCGGGCGACAATTACGACGTTGTGATCGAACACGGCGACGCCTATGAAATCCAACAGCTCAGCTCTGCCTTTGAAAATATGCTCGTAAAGCTTCGCGAGCACAAAAAGCTTCAGCACCTCCTGGCATATCGCGACTCGTTGACGGGCTTGAGAAATACAACGTCCTACAAGGCTTGGGTTGGTGATTTTGACGCCAAGATCCAAACCGAGAAGCCTGCCTTCGGTGTCATGGTGCTTGACCTTAACTATCTGAAAAAAACAAACGATACATACGGACACAACGTGGGCAATAGGCTTATCGTATCCGCGTCCCAGCTCATTTCCGAAGCCTTCAAAAGAAGTCCCGTGTTCAGAATCGGCGGTGACGAGTTCCTGGTTATTTTGCAAGGTCGCGATTTTGAGAACAGGGATACACTGTTTGAAAAATTCGATGAAGCCTGCGCAAACGCGTTTGTAGACCTTGAGACGGAAAAAATTCCCGTATGCATCGCCAAGGGATTTTCCGTCTTTGACCCCACCACGGATACGCAATTCTATGACGTATTCAACCGTGCGGACGACGAAATGTACAAAAACAAGAATCGTATGAAGCTGGCATCGGTATAAACAAAAAGGTGTCAAAATACTTACCCGAAATAAGGAGGGAAGGATATGCAACAGACCCCCATACTGATTTTGGACACATCCGAAGGCTCAAGCAGCCTCAAAATAGAATATGAGACCAAAAATTCCATTGCCCGTGAAATAAACGGCGAGGCAGCCTCGCACATATTCCACGTAAGAATGATCACGGAATATCTTTTGCGAGAGCTTTCCGCAAGTAAAAATTCTCTTTCCGCGCCCCTGTCGGAAGCGGAAATTTCTGCCATCAGCATCGCCTCTGCCCTGCACGACATAGGAAAGCAACAGATCCCGAAAAGCATTCTCGATTCCTCCGAGGTCCTGTCTCCGCTGGAGTATGACATTGTAAAAAAGCACTCGGAGCTGGGCGAGCGCTCGATTCGTGAGGCCACCGTTGAGAATGTCGATCCGAGCATAGTCGAATATGCCGCACAGATCGCTCGAAGCCATCACGAAAGAATCGACGGAATGGGATACCCCGACGGACTGCGCGGAAAAGAGATCCCGCTGTGCGCGCAAGTGGTTGCCATTGCCGATGCCTACGATGCGTTGACAAGCGTCCGCAGCTATAAGCAGGCGTTTACGCAGGACGTTGCGCTGCAGATGATCGCAAACGGAAATTGCGGCGCGTTTGACAAGGAGCTTGTTGCATGTCTTGGTCGCGTTGTGAAACACAGAGACCTCATTTCCTTCAGCGAATCCATGAGGAAACGGCTCAGCATCGTCAGCAATTACGAGGATTTCAAGCTAAACCGCGTGTTGCTCGTGGGAAACACCGACTATCTTGACCAATCCTTTGCCGCCCGTACCTTCCCTCAAAGCAAGGTCACGGTCCTTAGCAACGGCCCGACCGGACTCTCCGGAAAAACAAGTCTCTTCCGCTCAAAAAACACCTCCGTTGAAGAAATTCTTGAGGCGTATGAGTTTGATCTCATCGTATTTTTTGCCGAGGGTCTCAGCTTTCACTCAACGCAAAAAAGCGATACCGAGGATCTGCGCAAGGTGCTGAAATATTGCGCAGACCTGCAACGCAATGCCAAAATACTCTACCTGTCCCCTCTGGATGCCGCGTTTGAAAGCCGCGTTGATCGCGCAATCACAACGTCCGCAAGTGAAAAAATGTGCGAATTCTACGCAAACAAATACGAGCTCAGCCTGAAGATCATCCGAATCCCCTATCTGTATTCAGGCACGTGCAAGAAGGATTTTCTTCACAATCTTTTTGAACAGCTTTATGCAAAAAAAGTCGTAACCATTCCCGAATCCGCACTGTCAAAAATGCATTTCCTTTCCGTGACGGATCTTTCCGAGCTTATGATACGAGTCGTAGACAGCTGGAAGGGCGGAACCGGCATTCTGGCCGTTGGCGATGAATTTCACCTTACCTTCTCCGACCTTGCCAAAAAGCTGACCGAGCTTGACGAAACCGCAAAAATCGATTTCACCGATTCCGATTGCTCGGGCGTTCTGAAGTTCAGCAACTCGAATCTGCGCGACGAGCACGGCTGGTATGCGAAGATCTCTCTGATCGACGACCTTCAAGACCAATACGAGCGGTTTCTTGAGACCAAGGAAAAGAAAACCGTCCTTGCGCGGGTAAAGGATTGGATCTCCCGCCATTCCGTGCTTGTCAAAACGCTTGAGCTGTTCATTCTGTTCGCCGTGTCAGAGCTGCTCGTGCGCCTTACGGGATCTTCGGTCGTCTTCTCTGTTGTCGATTTCCGTACGATATTCATCGTTATCATGGCAACCATGTATGGCACGCCCCTTGGTGTGGCCGCGGCGCTGCTGTCCAGCATTTCCTATTTTGTTTCAAGAGTCGAGGCGGGCGCAAATGCCCTTACTCTGTTCTATGAGCCTACCAACTGGCTGGCCTTCATTCTGTTTTTCCTGGTCGGCGGCCTTTGCGGGTACGTTCACCTCAAAAACAAGGATCACTGCCGTACCGTTGAGGAGCAAAGCGGTATTCTTCAGGATAAACTCAGCTTCACAATGGATCTGTACGAGGAAACGCTTCAGGATAAGAAGGCACTCAAAAAGCAGATCGTCAGCTCAAAGGACAGCTTCGGAAAGATATTGAACATTGCGAAAACCCTCAATTCCGTCGTCCCGCAGCACCTTTATTTGAAGATCGTAGAGACCTTTGAGGAGGCTCTTGAAAACAAGAGCATCGCCGTATATCTCGTAAAGCCCGACACGCCCTTTGGCCGTCTGCAGGTTGCATCCAGAGATACGCTTGGCACACTCTCCCGCTCCATTTTTTTGGATGATTACGCTCCCGTCATTGAAGCTGTCAAAAACGGCGGTATATGGAAAAACACCGATCTCAATCTTGATTATCCCGCTTACGCCGCAGGTATTTACCGCGAGGACAATCTGATTCTTCTGATCTTTTTGTGGCACGCAAACACAGAGCAAAGATCTCTTTATTACGTGAATCTTTTCAAGATCCTGTGCGACCTTGCGCAAATGTCGCTTTTGCGTGCGTACGATTACAGCCTTGCGCTGTATGAAAAGCAATATATTCCCAACACTCGCATTATGAATGCCGAATTTTTTGAGGAACGTATAGAGAATTATCAGGATCTCCAAACGAAGAAGGTGTCCGTCTTCTCACTGATGGAGGTTGATATGAACGGACATTCACTTGAAGAGGTCAACAAAATGCTTGAGAGCAAGGTAAGAATGACGGATATCATTGGTCTTACCTCCGACGGAAGACTTCAGATCATTCTTCATCAGGCGTCTCCCGACGACTTGAAGCATATCCTTCCCCGCTTTGAAAACATGGATCTCCAAGTCAGAATTCTGCGATAAGAAAGGCAAAATATGGTATACATAACAACGGCAACTCTGCACATTCTGGTTTGCCTACTTATATTTTTTGAAATGCTCCGCGGCAAAATCCGGTTGCAGAAATATATGTTTATTGTTGCGTTTCTCCTTCCCTTCTGGGGAGCGCTTATTATCCTGATCCTTCATTTTGAGTGGGGCTTTTCCCCTGACGATGCCGCTCACATAAGTGCGAACAAAATGTCGATCGAATCCGAGCTTTACAAAAGCGTATCCGCAGACGAAAAGCGCTCGGATCAGACCGTTCCCATTGAGGAAGCACTTTTGATAAACTCCGCGAAGGAAAAACGAACCCTTATTATGGATATTCTGAATGAAAATCCGCGCGACTACGTAGAGTTCCTTCAAAAAGCAGGCAACAATGACGACACCGAGGTGGTTCACTACGCCGTAACGGCCATGGTGGAAATTTCCAAGGAAAACGACTATACGCTTCAGATGCTTGAGGCTGAGTACGCCGCAAGTCCGCACGACCTTGACATACTTACCCGTTACTGCGATTTTTTGTGGGGCTGTCTTGTACAGAATCTCATGCAGGGTCAGGTTGAGGTTATGAACCGAGCGCTTTTTTCAAAGCTTGTGCAGGAAAAGCTGGCATTAAAGGAAACGCTTGAGGACTACAAGCGTCTTGTTCTGAACGAGCTTTGCTGCAAAAATCTTGACCGTGCAAAAGAGGCTCTTGCACAAATGAAGAAAAACTGGTCACAGACCGAGGAGTATGTTCTCTTAAACATAGAATATCTTACGCTGATGAACAAAGGACGCGAGATCAAAAAGTTTATCCGAAAGGTAAACGGCAGCCAGATTTTCTTATCATCTCAAACCAAGGAGGTGCTTGCATTTTGGGCAGATTGATGCGTCAAATTCGTGAGTTCAAATTCAATGGCATCGTTTTTATTCTGTTTGTTTTCCTGCTCATTGCGACCATCCTGTTCGTCGAGCTGAGCGGCGTAAACGCGCTGCTGCATCAACGTGAGCTTGAGCTTCTCCCAAACGACGCCATCGTTACAAAAACGGCGGCAAACGCAACCCTTGAAAAAAGCACCTTGCTTCTTCGTGACAGCGGCAGCATCTCCTCCAACCTCGCCTACGAGCAATTCGTTTGCATCCTGAGCGATATGAAGGTCGGCTATCACGATGTTGACATTTCGGCAGAACCGATCCCCTCCTTTGGGGACTATAAGGAAGTAATCGTATTGCTTTCCGATCTTGCCCCCTTGGGCGAGAATCTCACAGCCCTCGCAAACCGGGTCAAGGAGGGCGGTGCAGCCTATTTTCCCCTTACGCTTGAGGGTGGCGTTTTTGCAGACGCCATTTTCCAAAAGCTCGGCATTAACGATGCCTCTCCCGATTTCTATACGGTAGAAAGCATATACCTGCATGAAGGCTTCATGATCGGCGGGGGCAAGGCCTTTGCGCTCACCGATCCCTTTGACTGCGCAAAAACGTTGTCGCTTGCCAAAAGTGCCGAGGTCTTTGCCACCGCCGAAACGGCGGCGGGCGTCCCTCTTGTGTGGAGAAACCGATACGGCGACGGCGTTTTTGTTGTTGCAAATCTCGGCATTTACGAAAAGGCGCTCAGAGGCTTTTACGCCGCCGCCTACAGCCTGCTGTCCCCCACGTGTGCTTATCCCGTGATCAACGCCTCGGTGTTCTATCTGGATGACTTTCCTTCCCAGATTCCCGACGGCAACAGTGAATACATTATGCGCGACTACCATACGAGCATACGAGATTATTACGTAAACATCTGGTGGCCCGATATGATGAACTTCTCCGACCAGTATGACATCAAATACACGGGTCTTGCCATCGAGTCCTATGACGATAACACCGACGGAAGGTTGGAGGCAAAGCCCGACACAAGCACGTTCATAAACCTTGGAAATATGCTGCTGAGAAAAGGCGGCGAGCTTGGATACCACGGATATAATCATCAGCCCCTCTGCCTCAGCAACAGTGACTACAAGGGTCTGTATCCCTATAAAACATGGAGCTCCGAGGAATCCATGAAGGCCGCGTTTGATGCGCTTGTGGATTTATGTGAAAAGCTCTTCCCCGAGACTGAATTTTGTCTGTACGTTCCCCCATCCAATCTTCTTTCGGATGAGGGGCGGGAATTTTTGATTAAAAATTATCCTCATATAAAAACCATCTCCGGCATCTATTTCGACGATGCGGAATACAGTGAGCTTGATTTTAACTGTATGCAGGAGTTTGACGTTGACGAAAACGGCGTAGTGGATCAACCGCGCGTTATTTCGGGCTTCATCCTTGACAGCTTTCAAAGCCTTGCCGCACTGTCCGAGCTTAATCTGCACTTTATTAATTCCCACTTCACGCATCCTGACGATGCACTTGACAAAGAACGCGGCGCGGAGCTTGGTTGGGAGGAAATGAAGAATCGCTTTGACAACTTTTTGTCCTGGCTGTATACCTCTGCCCCTACCCTTCGCAATATGACCGGAACGGAAGCGTCTGCCGCCGTGCAGAGATTTGCCGCTATTGTTCCCCACACGGTTACTACCGCAAACGAGGTAGTGATCACAATTGATAATTTCTATGACGACGCACAGCTTCTCGTCCGCTTCAACACAGGAACGCCAACCACCGTTCAAGGAGGTACGCTTACCCATATGACGGGAGATCTGTATCTTCTTTCCGCGACCGCGGGCGTTGTTGACATTACACTGGAATAAGGAGTACACCGTGAGAATCTGTTTGATTTTGGAAGGAAGCTACCCGTATATAAACGGCGGCGTTTCCACGTGGATGCATCAATACATAACAGAAATGCCCGAACACGAGTTCGTGCTTTGGGTCATCGGTGCCAAAGCGACCGACAGAGATCACTTCGTGTACCAGCTCCCCCCGAACGTGGTAGAGGTCGAGCAGGTTTTTCTGGACGAAGCGCTTCGCGTTAAGCCGTCGGGAAAATTCAACCACATCTTCACAGACGAAGAAAAAGAGGCCCTGCGCCGTCTTATTTCCTCCGATTCTCCCAACTGGGATCTGCTTTTTGATATGTATCAGGTCAGAAAAATCAATCCCATGTCCTATCTGAAAAGCCAAAGCTTTCTTGAATTCCTCACGGAAAGCTGCCGAAAGGAATTTCCGTTCGTCGCCTTTTCCGATACCTTCCACTCCGTGCGGTCGCGCCTTTTGCCCGTGCTCCATCTGATGGGATCCAAAATTCCCGAGGCGGATTGCTATCACTCCATATGTACCGGCTACGGCGGACTGCTGGCATCCATGGCGGCACACATCAAGAAAAAGCCCCTGCTTCTGACCGAGCACGGAATTTACACCCGTGAGCGCGAAGAAGAAATCATCCGCGCAAAGTGGGTCGCAAAGGCTTTCAAGGGACATTGGATCAAGTTTTTCTATATGCTCTCCGATCTCATATACGAAAGAGCCTTTCGCGTCACCTCCCTGTTCACAAGGGCCATGTATACCCAGATCGATATGGGATGCGATGCTTCCAAATGTCGTGTCATTGAAAACGGCATCAGCTACGAACGGCTTTGCAACATCCCCTTAAAAGAAGACGACGGCATCGTTGATATCGGCGCGGTTGTCCGTCTTGCCCCTATCAAGGATATTAAAACCATGATATACGCCTTTTTCGAGCTTTGCGCAAGACGGGATAACGTCCGTCTGCACATCATGGGAGGCGTGGACGATCAAGATTACGCGGACGAGTGCTACGCGCTTGTGAAACAACTGGGTCTTGATGAAAAAATCATTTTCACCGGGCGTGTCAACATCATTGAGTATTTCGAAAAATTAGATTTCACCCTTCTCACAAGCATTTCGGAGGGGCAACCCCTTTCTGTTCTTGAGTCCTTTGCCGCACGCCGCCCCGCAGTCACCACCGACGTGGGCTGCTGCAGCGAGCTGCTCAACGGAAAGCCGGGCGATACTCTTGGAAAGGCGGGCTTCTTCGCTCCGCCTATGCAAAGAGAAAAGCTGGCAGACGCCATGGAGCGTTTGTGCGAGTCGCGGGAATTGCGCCTTCAGATGGGCGAGATCGGACAAAAACGAACCTATGAGGACTTCAGATACGAGATCATGCTGACCAAATACAGGAATCTTTACAAAGAGGTAGAAAACGAATGGCCGGAATTGGTTTTGAACTAAAAAAGGTTTTTGCGAAAAAAGGCGCTCTCAATGCCGTAAAAGCATACGGATACGCCGCCGTTATTTGCACAGGCCCTATGCTGCTCGGCATTTTACTGCTGCTTGGCATCACCGGTCTTTGCGTATTGAACGGAACGGATATCCATACAAGAGAGCTGCTGATCTCTATGATAACGTATACAATGCTGGCATCGACCCTCGTCACGTCGTTCTTTTCTCAGGTCGTTACACGATTTGTGGCAGATATGCTTTTCTCGGAGGATAACGGATCGGTGTTGCCTGCTTTTTGGGGCTCTATCGTCGTCACGATGATCATCGGAAGCGTTATTTACGGATCGTTCCTTCTTCCCTCCGGGGCATCCTATTTGCAGGGACTGTTGTGCTATATGCTGCTTGGCGAGCTTATTATCGTGTGGACAGCTATGAACTTTCTGTCTGCAATCAAGGACTACAAAAGCATTTTTCTTTCGTTTTTTGCCGCAATTACCGTCAGCCTTCTGGTTGGCGCTTTGCTGCTCGCCTGCAAATTGCCCGTAATTGAGTCGCTTTTGTTCTCCGTCACCCTTGGATACGGCGTAATGCTTGTGTGGGACGTGATTCTCCTGCACAGATATTTTCCAAAAACACAAAAAAGCGCATTTGACTTCTTGAAATGGATCGACTCCTTTCTTCCCCTGGCTCTGTCGGGTCTGTTTATGATCGTGGGAATGTTTTCTCACCTGATCATTATGTGGTATTCCGATATAGGATCACAAATGGAGGGTCTTTTCTTCGGCGCACCGCAGTATGACGTGCCCGCCCTCCTTGCCTATATGACATCTCTGATCACCACCATCAATTTCGTGATATCGGTTGAAGTCAGCTTCTATCCGAAATACCGCAACCACTATAGCCTGTACAACGACGGCGGAACGATCAACAATATCAAGCAATCCGAAAACGAGATGCTGGGCACGCTGAAAACAGAATTGTTCTACGCGTCCTTGAAGCAGCTTCTGTTCACCGTTCTGATCATCGCCGTGGGCGGAACGCTTCTTGACCTTTTACCCTTAGGCTTTGACGAGCTTATGCGCGGATATTTCCGTACCCTTTGCGTCGCTTACGGAATTTGTGCCATCGGCAACATGATAACGCTGATACAATTTTATTTCACGGACTACAAGGGCGCGCTGATCGGCACGATTGTATTTACCGTAACCACCATTCTCTTCACCCTGCTCTCGTTGCTGTTACCCAACATATACTATGGCTTTGGATTTTTGCTTTCGTCCCTTATCTTTGCCGTTGTCGCGGCCATAAGATTGGATTATTACACGAAGCGGTTACCGTATTACATCCTGTCGGTGCAGCCTCTTGTATACGAAGAAAAAATCGGCTTTTTCACAAAAATCAGTAATATCCTAAAAGGCAAATTGGAGGAAAGCAAACATGACGAATAAACGAACCGTTCTTTTGTGCCTTGCACTCCTTTGGCTTCTCTGCCTCTGCGGATGCGCAGGACCGGAGGAGACAGACGTTCTCGACAATCCCGGAGTGTCGATTGAAAAGAATGATATTGATACGAGCGAGGACATACATATCCGCGATAAGAATCTGATCTACGAAGGTCAGAACAACACGGAGATCGTTACCATGTACCTCACCGTCTCCTACGGAAACGCCGCAGAAAACACCAACCACACCTGGGAGGAAATCAACACCTACTCCGTATACGATTACGACGAGATGGGCGTTGACCGCTATCAGGTAGCGGGTCTGCTTCAGATCGGCGACGAAAACGGTTTGATCGCGGGTGAACTCGGCTACGGTCAATCCGCCCCCAACTGCACCGTGCAGATTCGCGGACAATCGTCCAGCCGCAACGTGCAGAAAAACTATAAAATCAGCATCAAGGACAACAAGGGCGAATGGCGCGGACAGACGACCACTGCCTTAAACAAGCATCAGAGCGACGGTCTTCGCTTCCGCAACAAGCTTGGCTTTGATCTTCTTTCGGGAATTGACCAGCTTCTCAGCCTCAGAACCACCTTCGTTCGTCTTTACGTAAAGGATACGACGGCGGGCCCGGATGCGAAATTTGAGGACTACGGCATCTACACCCACGTTGAGCAGTTGAATAAAACGGCGCTTGAGACTCACGGTCTTGACAAGCGCGGACATCTTTACAAGGTGAATTTCTGCGAGTTCTACCGCTACGAGGACGTCATCGTGTTGAAGGATGACCCTGCATACGACGTTAAGGCCTTTGAGGAGATTCTTGAGATCAAGGGTGATGACGATCACTCCAAGCTGATCCGTCTGCTGGAGAAGGTGAACGACTACTCCATACCGATCGAAACGATTCTGAAGGAAAATTTTGATATTGAAAACATTTCGTATTGGATGGCCTTCCAGCTATTGGTCGGAAACGTGGATACCCAAAGCCGTAACTTCTATCTCTACAGCCCGCTCAACAGCGAACGATTCTACATCCTCGCCTGGGATCTTGACGGTATGTTCAAGAGAAGTGAGCACGCCCTTACGGGAAGAATCGACTATTCCGAGTGGGAAAACGGCGTGAGTAACTACTGGGGCAACGTATTGTTCAGGCGGTGCTTAAAGAGCGATGTCTTCCGCGCAAGCCTTGACGCGGCGATCGAAGACCTTTACAAAACGCTTCTGGACGGCAGACTTGAAGAATACGTAAAGACGTATTCCGAGCTCCTGAAGCCGCTGGTCTATGAAGGAAGAGACGCGCTGTATATGCCCATCACACGGTCCCAGTACGATGCGGTTGCCGCAGCGCTTTCGGACGAGGTAAGAAGCAATTACGAAACCTACAAAAAGTCCTACGAAAAGCCCATGCCCTTCTACATCGGAGTTCCCACGCTTGAGGAAGGCAGGATCTCGCTTATATGGGAGGTTGCCTATTCCTTTGACGTGGAATCCATCACGTACACCTTTGAGCTTGCAACCGATTACAGCTTTACGAATCCCATCGTGAAAGAGACCGATCTTTCCCTTCCCACCGTGCAATTTGACGCGTTGCCCGCAGGCCAGTATTTCATCCGCGTCACCGCCCGCGACGAGGCGGGAGATACGCAGGTGGCCTTTGACTACTATATCGTCGACAACGGCAAGGTTTACGGAACAAAATGCTTCTACGTTGACGCACAGGGACAGATCGTGGAGGATGTTTATGTCGACCAATGAGAAATACAGACACGAGTGGAAGTATCTCATAGACACGGCGCAAAAAGAGCTGATCTGCCAAAGGCTATCCCCTTTCCTTCAGCTTGACAAGCACGCGAGGGACGGCGGATATATGATACGGAGTCTGTACTTTGACGATTATTTCAACACCGCATACGAGGAAAAGGATGCGGGGGTGCTTGAAAGAAAGAAATACCGAATCCGTATCTACAACTGTTCGGACAACAGCATCAAGCTCGAACGGAAGAAAAAGTTCGGCAGTTACATTTACAAGGAGGCCGCTCCTCTTACCCGCGACGAGGTTTATAAGATCCTGGACGGAGACTACGACTTCCTGCTGCAAAGCCCATATCCCCTTTGCCGTGAGTTCTATTTTGAATGCGTCAGCAACGTAATGCGTCCACGCACCGTCGTTGACTATGACCGCGAGCCGTGGATTCTGGATGAGGGCACGGTTCGTGTCACCTTTGATATGGACGTGCGCGCCGCCGTTGGAAGCTACGATATCTTTGACGCAACGCTTCCTACCCTCTCCGTGCTGGAGGATGGAAAATGCGTCATGGAGGTAAAATATACCGAGTTTTTACCCAAGGTCGTCCGCGAGGTGTTGCCCGACAGAGCATCGGAATTTACCGCGGTTTCCAAATACGTGCTCTGCTATGAAAAGACAGAATATATGAACAGTTTTAAGTACTGGTATGAAAATTGATGTGGAGGAAAAACAATGAGCGTACAGGATTTTATTAAAAAGTCAATTCTTGAGTCGGGGGCGTTTGACGGAGTAACCCTCGCAAATGCTGCACTTGGCTTACTCACGGCGCTGATCATGGGTGCTTTTATTTACTTCGTTTACAGAAAATTTTACACGGGCGTTATTTTTTCAAGAAGCTTCGCCATTACGCTTGTGGGCATGACGGTGCTCACCGCCATGGTTACCCTTGCGATCAGCAGTAACATCGTGATCTCGCTGGGTATGGTCGGTGCATTGTCCATCGTACGTTTTCGTACGGCGATCAAGGATCCCATGGATCTGTTGTATCTCTTCTGGGCTATCACTACGGGTATCACCTCGGGCGCACAGATGTACGTGCTTGTTTTGGTTGCTGCCGTTATCATGGTCGTGATGATCATCCTCTTCTACTATAAGCAGCAAAACGGCCGAATTTATATCCTTGTGGTTCACTATACGGGCGATAGCACGGGAGACGACGTGGTTCGTTCCCTTGGAAAGATCAAGCATTTCATCAAATCCAAGACCCTGCGCAAGGACAAGACCGAAATGGCCATTGAGGTGTTCTGCAAGCATAACGACACCTTCTTTATGGAAAAGATCCGAGCCATTGACGGTGTTCTTGACAGCACCCTGATTCAATATAACGGCGAATATCACGGATAAATTCTCCCCCCGCCCTCCTTGGCGGGGGCTTTTTTATAAAAAGTCACAAGGACCTCCAAAGCCGGAATCGTTGGTCTGATCGGCCGTCCCAAGGCCCGCACAAGGACGAAAAAACAAGAATACGGTATACCTCTTTCGAGATATACCGTATTCTTATAAAGCGGTCCTTTTTTATTCAGATAACAGCTTTTCCACAGCCGCAAGCTTGACACAAACGGTAAGGACCATCATCGCCAAGCGCAGATTTTCATCGGACGGATACGTGGGGGCAATGCGGATGTTGTGATCGCGAAGATCGTTTCCGTAGGGATAGGTCGCGCCAACAGTAGTAAGCCTTACACCGGCATCAAGTGCCAGCTCATACGCTCTTCTTGCACAGCCGTCCATCGTATAAAGACTAACGAAATAGCCGCCCTTGGGGTTGGTCCAGGTGGCCGCGCCGCTGTCCCCGATCTCACGCTCCAAAATGTCAAGCACGATCTCGAATTTGGGACGGATCAGGTCGGCAAGCACCATCATATGCTTGTGAATGTTGTCGGCATTCTTGAAATATTTGACGTGGCGGATCTGGTTGATCTTATCGTAGCCAATGGTCTGCACGCCCATGATCGGCTTGACCTGGGCAAGGTTTTCCAAAGACGCCGCAAAAATGGCCACGCCCGAACCCGGGAAGGAGATTTTGGAGGTCGAGGCAAAGTAGAACACGCGGTTCTCGGTGCCGTATTTCTTACACTCCTTGAAAATATCCAGCAGCGTGTCGCGGTCATCCTCGTAAAGATCGTGGATGACGTAAGCGTTGTCCCAGAAAATTCGGAAGTCGGGCGCGGCAGTCTTCATCGAGGCCAGGCGCGTCACCGTCTCATCCGAATAGGTCACGCCGTCAGGATTGGAATACTTCGGGCAGCACCACATACCGCGGATGCTCGCGTCGGCCGCACAAAGAGCCTCCACCGCTTCCATATCGGGGCCGGTAGGTGTCATATCCACCGTGATCATTTCAATGCCCAGCGATTCGCAAATCGCAAAATGGCGGTCATATCCGGGGGACGGACAAACGAACTTGATCTTTTTCTCACGGCACCACGGACGCTCGCTTCCCACAACGCCGTAAAGCATAGCACGTGCGACCGCATCGTACATAAGGTTAAGCGAGGAATTTCCTGCCACAAAAAGATTGTCCTCGGGAATGTCCAAAAGCTCGGAAAACAGCTTCTTAGCCTCGGGCACACCGTCGAGAAGTCCGTAATTTCTATAGTCGATCCCGCCCTCTGTCGAGCGGCAATCCTCATTTTTGGAAATGCAGTCCAGCATCCCCGTCATAAGATCCAGCTGCTTGTAGCCGGGCTTGCCGCGCGAAAGGTCAAGCGAAAGGCCCTTTTGACAATAGGCCTCATATTCGGCACACAGTTTTTCCTTCTGCTCGAGCAACTCCTGCTTGCTCATCAAAGAATAATTCATGAAAAGCTCCTTTGAATTTCGTCAGATAAAACAACAACGCGATCATTATACCACACTCTACCCAAAAAAGCAAGAGGTAATTTAAAATTCTGCAAAAATAACCGAATTATTTTGATTTTTCCCAGAATTTTCGGGCTATTTCTGCAAGAGAGGCGGGATTTCCTGCATATTTGAGGTGTTCCCAGTGCTTAGGAAACAGCTTTTGATAGGTCGGCGTTCCGTATCGGTCGTCAATGAGGACCACGATGCCCTTGTCCTCCTCACGGCGAATGACACGCCCCGCCGCCTGCAAGACATTGTTCATGCCCGCGTAAGTGTAGGCATAGGCAAAGCCGTCGTCATAGCGATTCTGGAAGTAATCACGCATAATATTTCGCTCGCTGGAAAGCCCCGGCAAGCCGGTACCCAGAATGATGCTTCCGATCAGGCGGCTTCCCGGCAGATCCACGCCCTCGGAAAAGCTGCCGCCCAGCACGCAAAAGCCAATACGCATCTTGCCACTGTCCTCCGGGAAGGAGGCGAGGAATGCTTCCTTCTCTGCGAGATTCATTCCTTTTTTCTGCACAATCGTGCATACGTCGGGATACTTCTTCACAAAGGCCTCGTGCACCTTTTCCAGATAGCTGTAGGATGGGAAATATACCATATAATTCCCCCGCTTGGCCGAGACCGCGGCGGCAATATAGGTGGCCGCCTTTTTGTAGGTCTTGTCACGATCCTCAAAGCGCGTACTCAGACTATCCACCGCTGCCACACACAAATTTTCCGCCTCATACGGAGAGGAGAGTTCCAAAAACACCGAGCTCTTATCCCCACCCAACAAGTCGGAAAAATAGGAGATCGGCGTCAGCGTTGCCGAGAACAGCACCGAGGAGCGCCCCGTATCCAGCATCTCACCCACCACCTCGGACGGGTCGATGCAGATCAGCGAAATTCTCGTCTCATCCGCTTGCTCTTCAATATAGGTAATGAATTTTTCATCGTAGCGCGCAAGGATGGCCGTATACCTTTGCATCTCGCGCGAAAAATCGTTTACAAGATCGTAGAGCGGATTCTCGCGATTTGCGCGAAGCCACGCCACAAGCTTTTCGTAAAGCCGGGTGACCTCGGCATCAAAGTGCTCGGCTCGCGCCTGCCCGATGTAGTAGCCCACGCTCTTGCCGTTTTCCAAGGTTCGACGGTTTTCGTGACACAACTCGGAAAGAGTTCCGACCGCCGCCGCAAGCGGCGCAAGGGCTCTGCTAAGAATTTCATTTTCTGCCTTTACCGTATCATACATAGCCTCGATACGCGAGCGCGAAAAGGTCGCGGTAAACATACCGCGTGCGCGATCAACCAGGTTATGCGCCTCATCAAGCAGAAATACGTATTCCCCAAAGCGGCCGTCCGAGCAGAAATATCGCTTCAGGCGCACGATGGGATCAAACAGATAATTATAGTCACAAATAATGATATCGCAATATTCCGAAAGAGAAAGCGAAAGCTCATACGGACACACGCGGTGCTTCGCAGCCGTCTCGCGGATCACCGCGGCATAGTAGCCGTTCTGCTTGGCGAGAAGCTCACGGACTGCCTCCTGCATACGAGGCTGATCTCCTCTGAGATAAGAACAGTCGCGCTCGTTGCAGTACTTGCCGCTTCCCCGGTTACCGTGGCACATTCCCTCCTTGGCACCAAGCACGATCGTGCGAAGACAAGCTCCCGACTCGAACAGCTTGCCTGCCGTCTGGTAGGCCTCCAGTGAGGTGCTGGTTTTGGCGGTCAAATAAAAAATCTTGTCGCAAAGTCCCTCGCCAAATGCACGGACGGCGGGATACAACGCCGACACGGTTTTTCCGATGCCCGTAGGCGCGCAGGCAAAAAGCTTTTTCCCCTTACGCATCACCGCCATGGCGCGGCGGATCATCTCCTCCTGACCTTCGCGGATCTCGGCGTACGGAAACGGAGCGCTTGCGGCGCTCGGGCGTATCTTCTGCTCACGCTCAATCAGCATATTCACGCGGAACGCGAGCAAGGAAAGCAGCGTTTGCGCCGTTCCCTCCAAAGCCTCGTAGGGCTCTTTTTTTATCACGGTCCTGATCTCGGCGTCCGTACGACTGACAAGAATCAAGCGTACGGTGATCTCCCGCGCGCCCTCGCGCTTGGCCAAAAGGAAGGCCAGAAGCTGTGAAAGCACCTTCCATTCTCGCTTGCCGCCACTGCGAAGCTCCTTGGGATCGGCCAAGCGGATCACGTCAACGCCCCACGTTCCGTTCTCACGGAAAATGCCGTCTGCAGTGCCAAAAAGCTCAAAAGCGGCACTGCAGGTCTGCACCGTCTCGCGCAGATCCGCGCCGCAAATATAGTCCAAAGGGAAAAGATCGCTTGCGTTTTTATACAAGCTCCCGTCAGGCAACTCGCCCAACGGAGAGCCCCCTCCCGCAAGCTCAATAAGCTCGGATAAGGAGAATTCTGCCGTATGATCCAGTGTGCGGTATTTCATAGCCTTCTCCTTTCCCTGTATTTATATCCAGTATATCATGAAATCCCCTTTTCGTCAATGAGAAAGCCGTATTTTTGCCTTTTTTTCCAACATTTGAGGGGTTACATTTTACGAAAAAATGACTATAATGTTAAGGTGACGATCGATATACGAAACCCGGGATAAAACATCATTCCGAAAAGGAGGAAACCTCATGGAACTTATCCGCATCAGTTCGAGCAAGCTCAAGATCATGCTGACGGGCGAAGACATGAAGAAATATGCGCTTGATGCCGAGAGCGCAGACTATGACAATACCGCCACCAGACGCGCCTTCTGGAGCATTTTGGATGACGTAAAAAACCAAAGCGGCTTCAATGCCGCGAGCGACCGCATTTTCATTCAGCTCTACCCCGCCAAGGACGGCGGGTGCGAGATGTTTGTTACCAAAATGGGGCTTTTGTGCGCCACAGAGGACGAGAAAAAGGAATCAGCCCGTCCGAAGAGCAAAATGCCGAAAACGCTGATCGACAAGCCGCACGACGGCGGACGTGAGCGAATCGGCTCCTATGTATTTGACGAGCTCTCCTCGCTCCTTGGAGTCTGCCGACAGCTCTCTGCCCGCAAATGGCGCGGCAAAAGCGAGGCCTACCGCGGACGCGACGGCAGATGCTATCTCATTCTCAGCGAACGCACGCACGATATGTCCGCCACACTTGACCGTCTTTCCTTTATCAGTGAATTCGGAAAAAGCGAAAACAGCGAAACCGTCCGTCTTTACATACGCGAGCACGGCGAGTGCATCTGCGCACGGGACGCGGTGCAGACGCTCGGTGTACTTTAACTCTTGCAAAAGCCAAAAAAATGTGATATAATAGAATATATCTTTCGGCTTTTGGAGGAATTATGGAACAGAACGGAACCTTGGAGGAGCTATACGCGCGCTGCAAAGCGTGTGACAAATGCCAGCTTGGCGCAACCAAAACCAACTGCGTATTCGGCGTGGGAAACCCGAATGCCGACCTTATGTTTGTGGGCGAAGCCCCCGGTGAGCAGGAGGATCTGAGCGGCACCCCCTTTGTGGGACGCGCGGGTCAGCTTTTCGACCGTTTTCTTTACGCCGTCGGCATCGACCGCTCGGAGGTCTACATCGCCAACATTCTCAAGTGCCGTCCGCCCAAAAACCGCGATCCGCTCCCCGAGGAGGAGGACGCTTGCCTGGACTACCTCCGCGAGCAGGTTCGGATCATCAAGCCAAAGCTGATCGTCTGCCTTGGCAGGATTTCGGCCATGCGCCTCATCTCGCCCGATTTCCGCATCACACGCGATCACGGCAAGTGGTTTGACAAGGGGGCCTTTTCCATGTGCGCGGTCTACCACCCCTCCTACCTTCTCCGTTCCCCGAGCAAAAAAGAGGAAATGCTGGTGGATATGAAGCAGATCAAGGCCAAATATGACGAGATCAAAAACCAATAAAAGAACGTGGCTGAGTCAATGACTCAGCCACGTTTTTCATATATCCTTTTTCTTCACACGGAAGAAAAGCGCGGCACAGGCCTTGGGATTAAAGGGGATGAGAGGATAGAGATAGCTTCGCGTGCCGAGAACGGTCTTGTTGCTTGCCATCAGAACGACGGCAAGGAGCGTACCGACGGCAAAGCCCCACACGTTAAAGATGGCGGTGAGAATCAGGATCATCAGGCGCAGGAATTTGAAGGCATAGGCCAGCTCGTAGTTTCTTTGCGAGAAGTTTGCGATCGAAACAAACGCCATATAGAGTATGACCTCGGGGATCAGCCACCCCACGCTGATGGCAAAGTCACCGAGAATGAGACCGCCCACCACCGAAAGCGAGTTGGACAGCATATCGGGCGTGTTCATCGACGCCATACGAAGTCCGTCGATGACAAACTCGGTGAGAAGAAGCTGGGCAATGATGGGGATCTTGCCCACCTCCTCGGGGAGCGTAAAGGCCAGCCATTCGGGGACGATCGATGGGTTTTTGATAAACAGAAACCAGATGGGCGTCATAAATAACGTGAGAAACATAATGACCTGCCTGAGAAGGCGCAAAAAGGTGCCTGTGAGCGGCGGAAAATAGTAGTCACCCGTCTCCTGAACAAAGTCATAAAGCGCGGTGGGCAGGATCATTACCTCGGGGGAGTTGTCCACGATCAGAAGAATGCTTCCCTCCAGAAGATGCGCGGCGGCGGTGTCGGGGCGCTCGGTGGTTCGCACCTTCGGGAAGGGGTTGTACCAGCCGCTTTTTACCAGGCACTCGGCAAGCGACTGGTGTCCAAGCGGCAGCGCCTCGGTCTTGATATTCTGCAGCTTGTTCAAAATCTTTTCCACGTTTTTCTCGTCGGCGCGCCCCTTCATATAGGAGACAACCACGTCGGTGGCCGACGCGCTCCCCACCGACAGATAGTGCATCGTGAGCGAGGTGTCGCGAATGCGGCGGCGAATGAGCGCGGTGTTGAAAATGAGCGTTTCCACAAAGCCGTCGCGCGAGCCGAGCATCACGCGGTCATTTTCGGGCTCAGCGGTCTCGCGTGCGGGATAGGTGCGCGCGTCAATGAGGATCGCGCGCTCGCCAAAGCTGCTCCCGATCATCAGCGCCGCACCCGAAAGCATCATGGTGGTCATGGTGCGCAGGCTCTCGGTGACCTCGGTCTCCACGTACGGCACGTGCGCGTCAAGAAAATTCTTGGCCGCGTCGGGCGACGGCTTGCCAAGCCCCTTTAAGGACACCAGATACAGCATCAGCTTGCCCATCACCACGTCCTTGATAAAGCCGTCAATGTAATAAAAGGTCAGCTCGTCATTTCCGATCTTCAGCGGCTTTTTGATGATGTCAAAATTCTCCTTCACGCGAAAAAGCGCATCCAGCTTTGCCACGTTCGCCGCGTAATCACTACCTAAGCGTTCTTCCAAAACAAACACCTCACAATCATACATAGTGTTTGCCTTTTTCCCACTCCTATGCATAGATAAAAGTCCAAAAAAAACTGTTTACATAGCCCAAAACTTGTGATATAATAAAAAATGCCAAATCAATTGAATATACGTGAATATGCGAGTATGCTATCCTTTTATAAGGGCATCTATACTCTTTTTCGCTCATCAAAAAAGCGGTTACATGATTGTGGTTTTGATAAAATGCAAATTCCATTTATGTAACTGCGATATACCCGTGTCACGTAAAAATCGGTTTGGCGACTATCGGAGTTTGCGTTTTTGTGCAGTTGCTTCGGTAGCCGCACTTTTTATTTTTAGGAGGACATTATGAAAAACAAAATTTTTATTTTTCTGTTGGTTATTCTTGCATTATGGTTGCCTTCATGTTCAGAAAATCTCAATGAAGTTTTCAAAAACGATGTCGAATATGACGTTACCAACACGCATTTTGAAGTTGTAGATTTTGAATTGTTAACCATAACAGGTTTTAATACCAAAACCGGCACCTCTCAAAAATCTTATGTGGTTGAATTCACTTCAAAATGCGATTTACCTTTAACCGAATATTCGATTGATGTTTCGGTTTATACATCGAACAACAAGCTTTTGTCAAGTGAAACGATTGAGGAAATCCGCCCCATCGATAGCCATGAACATTTTGTTGAAACAGTAGAAGTTCCAAAAGATCTTGATAACCCCATAAAGACCGTCAAAGTTACATATTCCGGAAAATCCAGTCAAAAACCCTCCTCTACGGCTATCGGAAGCGCAAAAGTAATGGAATTTTGCACCGTAACCTTTTACAATGAAAGCACGCCTTTGGCAGAAAAAATTGTTAAAAAGGGCTCCAATGTGGAAGAATGGGATGCTCCTTACAAAAACAACTACGTTTTTTCACAATGGTGTTCAGATTCTTCCAAAACTCAAAAATTTAATTTTTCAAGCAAAATATTACAAGACACTAACATCTATGCATCTTATGTGTTGGATGCTACTAAACTTTTCAACAAGGTACACTCTGAAACAATGAAGAGTGTAGTAACAATATATAACAAAGAGTATGACAAGGACTTTTGGGGAAGAATTGAAAATGAAACAACCTGGAACGGTTCCGGTGTAATTCTCAATATTTCCAATGGTTATTGTTATATTCTTACCGCTGATCATATTATAGAAAAAGAAACTGGAGATTATCAAAACCTTACGGTCGAGGATTACAGAGGACGCACATATGAAGCTAAAATTTATAAAAAAAATAATGTTCCAGCAACAAGTAGCACATATAGATTGGCAATAGTATATTTTAAAGCGCCTCCGTCAGACTTGGAAGTGATACACTTTTCTCAGGATATAAATGTCGGGGATGATATAATAGCAATAGGCTGGCACAACGGTCAAAAAAATACTGTTTCTCACGGCAACATTTTAAAATATGGAGAGCCACCCAATGGATACAGTAACAAAATTAAGTTTGATGTTATAACGCATAATGCAATAGTAACTAGTCTTCATAGTGGCGGACCACTGTTAAATTCAGACTTAAATTTAATCGGTTTACAGATTACCAATGTATATTCAACAAATGAAGGAATTGCAATCCCCACGTCAAAAATTTGGGAGTTTTGGGAGCTCTACACTCAATAAAAAGTGCGTCGTATCGGATAGCAACAATCATTATAAAAAGGCAGAGATGTTTCTCTGCCTTTTTATGATTTTCAAGAAAGATCTGCCTGCGCGTCGCAGTAGATGCAGCGGTAAACGCCGTTTTTCTCGTTATCCAGCACAAAGTGGTGGTGGATTCCCTGCTCGGTCGAGGTGATGCAGCGCGGATTTTTGCAGGCAATGATGTCGGTAAGCTCGCGCGGAAGTGCGACGTGTTTTTTCTCCGAAACGCTTCCGTCCTTGACGAACACCAACGTGATGTTACGGCTGAGAAAGCCGATCTCGTCAAAATTGATGTCCACGTTGCCGTCGATCTTGATGATGTCCTTCTTGCCCATCTTTTTACTGGGCACGTTCTTAAGAAGTGCCACGGGACAATCCAGCTTATCCAATCCCAGCATCTCGTAGATCTTCATCGCGCGACCTGCGTCGATGTGGTCAATGACAACTCCGTTTTTAATCGCGTCAATTCTCATTTCCTACCTCCAAAAGCTTCAGGATCAGTGCCATACGAATGAACTTGCCGTTCTTCGCCTGGCGGAAATACGCCGCACGGGGATCGTCGTCCACCTCGGTAGCGATCTCGTTGACACGGGGCAGCGGGTGAAGCACGATCATATCGTCCTTGGCCATTTTCATCTTTTCGGGAGTAAGGATGTAGCTGTCGCGCAGACGAAGGTAGTCCTCCTCGTTGAAGAAGCGCTCCTTCTGCACGCGCGTCATATACAGCACGTCAAGGTCGCCGATGCACTCGTCAAGCGAGGTGGTCTGGCGGTACGGAATGCCCTTTTCCTTGATGTACTTGCTCTTTACGTAGCTGGGCACCTTAAGCTCGGGCGGCGAGATCAGCACAAAGTTGATTCCGCTATAGCGCGACATGGCCGCGATCAGCGAATGCACGGTACGGCCGAACTTTAAGTCACCGCAAAGGCCGACGGTAAGGTTTTCAAAGCTTCCCTTCTCGCGGCGAATGGTGAAAAGGTCGGTCAGCGTCTGGGTGGGGTGATAATGTCCGCCGTCGCCCGCGTTGATGATCGGCACGTCGCTCTTAGCGGCGGCCACGCGCGGCGCACCCTCCTTGGGGTGACGCATGGCAATGATATCGGCGTAGCCGCTGACAATAGCGGCGGTATCCGACACGCTCTCGCCCTTGGAGGCCGAGCTTGACGAGGCCTCCGAGAAGCCCAGCACCTGTCCGCCCAGCTCCAGCATTGCCGCCTCAAACGAAAGGCGCGTACGCGTGGAGGGCTCGAAGAAAAGCGTGGCAAGCTTCTTGTATTTGCAAGCCTCGCGATACTTTTCGGGGTGCTCCACAATGTCGGTGGCAACCGCGATCATATCCTCGATCTCAGCCACCGACAGATCCATAATATCAATGAGGTGTCTCATTACTTTGCTCCGATCCAGCTCTCGTCCGAGGGGTTGTTGCGGAAGGCGATCAGTCTTGCCACGTCCTCGGGCTTAATGTACTTCTCCTCAGCGGCGATCTCAGCGATCGCGTCGAAATTGGTAAGGCTTACGTTCTTGACGTTTGCCTCAGCCAGGCGCTCAATGCCCTTCTTCATGCCGTAGGTGAAGATGCTGACGATACCAAGCACCTCAGCTCCTGCCTCGCGAAGAACGTTCACGACCTCAATCACGCTTCCGCCGGTGGAAATGAGGTCCTCAACAACGACGACCTTCTGTCCCTTCTCCAGCTTACCCTCGATCTGGTTGCCGCGTCCGTGGTCCTTAGCGCCCGAGCGAACGTAGCCCATCGGCAGATCCAGAATGTGCGCGGTAATGGCGGCGTGTGCGATGCCCGCAGTGGATGTGCCCATCAGCACCTCTGCCTCAGGATACTCTCTCTTAATGGTCTCGGCAAGCGAGTTCTCCACGTCAGTGCGAACGGCGGGTGCGGTGAGCGTCAGGCGGTTGTCGCAGTATACGGGGCTCTTGATGCCGCTTGCCCAGGTGAAGGGCTCGTCGGGGCGGAAAAATACCGCCTTAATGGAAAGCAGGTCCTTTGCAATCAGCTTTTCAATCGAATTCATAGTCTTTCTCCTATCAATATATTTTGTAATTCCTGTACCGTTTCGGCTATGGCATCAGCGCCGGCCGAAGCCAGCTCCTCTCGGCTTCCGTAGCCAAAGAGCACGCCAACCGATCTCATTCCGTTGGTTTTGGCGCCGCCGATGTCATGATGGCGGTCGCCCACCATCACCGTATCGTTCTTATCGACCCCCGACATCTCAAGCGCGTACGCGATCACAGCATCCTTGCGGTTCCGTGTCTCGTCCATTGTGCTTCCAAAAATGCCCTCAAAGTAGCCGTCCAGCAAAAAATGCTTTAAGATCTGCACGGCAAACGGCTCGGGCTTCGAGGTTGCCACGAAAAGACGCTTCCCCT
>CAJGDZ010000009.1 GCA_904502055.1 uncultured Clostridia bacterium
AGGCTAAGGTCATCTCCAAGGCCGAGACTATGACCTACACCTATTATCAGGAGCACGTCAAGCCCAAGCCCGAAACCGAGGGCAAGAAGGGCTTTGTGTGCAAGATCTGCGGCTACGTTTACGAGGGCGACACCCTTCCCGAGGATTTTGTCTGCCCGCTTTGCAAGCACGGAGCCTCGGATTTCGAGCCGATCGAATAAGGCAATACAAAAGCCGCGCGTTTTCACGCGCGGCTTTTGTTATACGGTTACCTTGGGGGCGAACTTGGTCTTGGTCTGATTGAGCTTGTCATCGGGTGCCTTTTCGGTCGGGTAAAGCCCACGGGAGGAAAGCTCCTCAAAGATCTGCTTTTGGATGCGGTGCTCGTCCTCAAGAATGTTCCACAGACAGCTGGACACCTCGGGCGTGGCGCTTTCCAGCAGATTGGAGTTATAAACGTTCGACATAAATTTTTCGGAAGATAAAAGATCGAAAAGGCGGATCTTTTCGTCCATACTGCAGGTGTTGTTCATTGGCATCTCTCCTTATTTCAAATGGGAAAACAGCTCGTCGTAATGGCGCTGGTGCGCCTCGGCAAACTGCTCGTATTTGTCCTTAAGCGTGCTATCCTCGGTGGTGCAGGCGTAAAAGCGATACTTGGCAATCAGGTTTTGCTCCAGATTCAGGCTATCCCCGATGGCGCCAAGCTCCTTGGTTGTGATCTGTGACATACGGTACCTCCTTATAAATATTTCTTCATGTTTTCGGTGCAGCTTTCCTCAAACGAAATGACCTCGCGTGCCAACCGCTCTGCCCCGTCGCTCTCGTCGTGCGCGTGAATGGCCTTGATCAGCTCGGTAATGCCCATGCTGCAGCCCTCGATCACCATCTGCGCGATGTGCGAGCTTGTGGCGTCGATCATGGTATTCATCATCACGCCCATCTTGGCGGAAAGCTTTGTAAAAAGGTTTTCGTCCTTGGCGGTCTTGTCCAGCTCAAAAAGCTCCTCCCGTGCCCTGGAGGCAAACGCCTCGTAGCGCTCAAGCTGGGCGGTAAGCTCCGAGCGAAGCCCCTCATCGGTCACCTTGGGAAGCAGGTTGACAAGCGACTCGCCGCCCATCTTACAGCCCTTATAGATCTCCTGATAAAGCTCTGCTGTACCGATCTTTTCTTTTTGTCCGTTTTGCATTTCTGACCTCCTTTTTCATTTTCGGGATTATTGTTCCTCACTCGGAAGATATTATGCGCGGAAGCATTGACAAAGGCAAAAACAAATGTTAAAATAAAAAAAATACATTCAGGGAGAAACACAATGGAAGTTAAGATCAAGAAAATATGTGAAAACGCCACCCTTCCTAAATATGCCACCGAGTTTTCGGCAGGTGCCGATCTTTGCGCCTGCTGCTGTGACGGCGACGTTGAGATCCGCCCCGGTGAAACCGTTCTTATTCGCACGGGCCTTGCTATGGAGATCCCCGTGGGCTATGCAGGTATGATCTTCGCCAGGAGCGGACTTGCCTCCAAGCGCGGTCTGGCGCCTGCCAACAAGGTGGGCGTGGTGGATGCCGATTACCGCGGTGAGGTGATGGTTGCCCTTCACAATCACTCGAAGGACCCTCAGGTCATCGCCCACGGCGAGCGCATTGCCCAGCTTGTGGTCATGCCCTTCCTGGCGGCAAGCTTTGTGGAGACCGAAAGCCTTGAGGAAACCGTGCGCGGCGCGGGCGGCTTTGGCTCGACGGGAAAATAAAAGATCCATAAAAACAGAAACAGCCGATACAAATATCGGCTGTTTTTGTTTTGTCTATTCTTTGGGTTGCGATCTTTACGAATCCTGCTCCGTTTCACTATCTGAAGATTCCGCTTCATTGAGAGCCTCTGAATCGGGCTCGGAGATCATCCGTTCCGCGGCCTCAGCCTCAAGCATCTTTTGAGTCAACTCCTTACGCAGGATGAAATAAATAATTGCACCAATGGGAACCGTGAGCCTAAGTGAAACCGACACGGCATTTTCCATTATCTTGGATATCGGGAAAACAAGACGCAACATAAACCTGATTCCCCAATCATTTCCAATGGTAGCCGTAATGGAGAGGCTTAGCAAGATAAGAATGATCCAAAGTGCTTTATTTTTCATTTTTCGGTTTGCACAATCGACAATCATCCAAATACAAAAGACGCAAGCGGCAAGGCTTATTACCGCAAAAACGATCTGAAGGAAAAGCGTTACTCCGGCCGGAAACAAAAAGGCAGGAAGTATGTTGAAATAATACAAACTGTTATCGTCTTTCAGAAAATGAGTTTCTATCATGTATTTATCTCCGCCGCCCGTATGCATTTCGAAGGTTACGGAATAAGTAGAGATACCGTTATCAAGGCGCGTGTGCCAGCCAACTTGCCGCAGCTCATAGTCATTTGTATCACCAAGCAATGGAGAAACTGTAGCGAAAAACGCATCAAATTCCTCGTCAGATGCTATATCCTTGAACATAGCACGGGTCACATCATAATCTCCATCTACAATGCCGTCAACGATGCTTTCGGTTACCTCCTGGGCGTAGTCATTTTGTATTATCGCCGCACAAGCGCAGAGGCTAAAGCATACACCCACAAATATCAGAACGAAACATAACAGTCTCACAATATTTCCTCTCTCCTTTTGTTTTATTCTGTGGTGCTGAGAATTTTATAAGGCATCACCCCCTTGATTGACTTCTTGATTAGTTGCAACAACGAGGACACGGTTCGTACCCTATATATATAGCGTTTTCGATATTATAAGCCCAATAACAATCACCAACGAATCTATAACAATCGTATTTGTGGTATAGGTTTGTCCCATCGTCCTCAACAAATACCACGTGCTCATCAAAAAATTCCAACTTTTGATTGAGGCTGTTATTGTCAAGCTGTGGAGTGGCACAATACTGATATACGTTCAGCACAATAGATAGCGCTAAAAGAATTGATACAACAACGGTTGACGTGCGCTGTTTTTCTTTTTTTGCCTCGCTTGAAAATGAATTGGTTGTCTCTGTCTTCTCCGACTCCAATTCTTCGGGATTTGCTTCCTCGGGCTCTTCTCTCAAAGCGTACTTTTTCAAAATCTTGTATGCGACCCATGACCATAGAATAACCGAAGCCCCCGATTGAAAGTCTTCGCCGGAAATGATATCTTCGACACGAAAAAGCAACCAAACAACAATGCTGTTGAAGATTACGATTTTATTTATGGTCGCAGGGCTATATCCTCGATTGGTTTTGTGTGCAATAAGCAAACAAATGAGAGGCACAATTAAGTAGGCGGTTGCGGTAATTGTTGTACTAATTATGAAATATAATATCAACTCCATTTTGTTTTCCTCGTCTTAAATAGATATTTGAAAGGTTATTTTGCCATTCCGTCTATAAGCGTTTTGTAGTAATTGTGTATGGCTATGATTTCCTCTTTGTGCTCAAGCTTCATTTTTAGAAGGTCAATCTCGGCTTTTAAAGAACATAAACGGTTAACCTCCCATAATCATTTTATATAATGTATGAACACGCTTTTCGAAAAAATCAACGTTTGCTATTTTGTTTACTTCTTCAAAAATTTGAAAAGCATCGGGTAAAGTGCCACATCGACAAAAAGGACGATGGCGTAGCGGCAAACGCGGATGGCGTAGGAGAGAGGGGTTGCCGATGCAAGCAGATCGCTCGAAAATGGGAGCTTTAAGAGCGAGTTGAGACCAAGGAAGATCGCCACGCCTCCCGCAAAGCGGATAAGCATCGCAAGCGGACGGCGATCATCCTCAAAGCGAACAAATTTTTCCTCAAACAGATTGCCCGCGAAAAAGCCGATCATCATACCGAGCGA
Source organism: uncultured Clostridia bacterium (assembly GCA_904502055.1). Taxonomy (GTDB): domain Bacteria; phylum Bacillota; class Clostridia; order Oscillospirales; family CAG-272; genus RGIG8775. The sequence goes on from CAJGDZ010000009.1 coordinate 3,836, forward strand.
GGTGAAATAGTCCTTGCTCGTGCAATAGAAGCACCCCACAAGGGCGATCACCGTTATGCCTGCATAAAGCATCCATCGCTTTTGGATCCTTCGCTGCAGATAACTCATAAGTGCCACGCAAACAAGGCCGAGAAGCCAGCCCGCGATCACGTCGGTCGGATAATGTACGCCAAGACAAACACGTGAAATGCCAACCGCAAGCGGCAACAAAATGGCAATGGCGATCAGCCACCCCTTTTTGCGGTAGAACGGAAGCGAGGTGTAAACCGCCGCGGCACTTGTGGAATGTCCGCTTGGGAAGGAATACCCCTGCGCCGCAAGGTCGGTGAGCTCTGCCCCGTCGCTGATGGGGCGCAAGCACTCCACACCTGCCACATCAAGATACGGACGGCGGCGAAGAAATACGTTCTTCACCATCGGATTCAGCACAAGTGCTGTAATAATGTTTGTACCCACAAAAATACCGAATTTTTTATCGTAACCCCAATACAAAAAGCCAAGCACTCCCACAATGATCAGCTCCTCGCCAAACATCGTGACCAGCTCCGAAAGCTTCTCGCCAAAGGCGCTCATAAACGACTGAAGCCAAAGAAGCACGTCGGCCTCCCAGGCAAAATAAAAAGTGTTTCCCATATCTCTACTCCGTCAATTTTCAATCTTTATTTACGCCGTAATATTCCTCAAGCACCGCCGCGGCAACGCCCTCGGAATACCGTCCCGTATTCGAGCCCTCAATGACACACGCCGAGACAATCTCAGGCGCGTTATACGGCGCGGTACACACAAACAGACCGTTATCGTTATCGGTACCGACCTGCGCCGTACCTGTCTTACCGCCAACCGTGACTGGCACATTTTGGAAAAGATAGGTTGCCGTCGCACTGGAGCTGACCATCGTCTTCATTCCCTCCATAACCGTGGAGATCGTATGCTGACTCAGCTCGATCTCGCCAAAAACGCTCGGTGTTTTGGAAAGAAGGATCTCGTCGGTGTAATATTCGCGTACCGAATCCAGAATATGTACCTCATATCGCGTGCCACCGCGCATAAGCGTGGTGACGTAATTGCAGATCTGAAGCGGCGTGAAGGCGTTATCCGACTGACCGATCGCCGCCATAACGGTATCGGCGGGATACCAGGCTCCGCCACCGTTTTCCAAGCGGCTGGCCTCACCCGCAAGATTACCAAGCGACTCGGAAAGCTCAATGCCCGTGGCCGAGCCAAGGCCAAAGGCCCTTCCGTATTTGTTCATCACATCAATGCCGAGACGGTCGCCCATTTCGGCAAAAAAGACGTTACAGGAATTGGCAATGGCGTGCACCACGTCCTGATATCCGTGCGAATCGGGATGCACCCAGCATTTCATCTGATAATTTCCCAGCCGATAAAAGCCAACACAGTTGACCTGGCTTGCCGTGGTGATCTTCTCTTCCTCAAGAGCCGCGGCCGCCGTTCCCAGCTTGAAGGTCGAGCCGGGGGTATAAACACCGTTCAGGGCACGATTGAGGAGCGGAATGGCCGGGTCGGAGAGCAAACTGTTGTAATTCTGACCGAAGGTGGTCAGATCATAGGTCGGATAGGAGGCCATCACAAGCACACCGTTCGTTTTGGGGTCAATGGCAACAAAAGCGCCGCCCGCCGATTCATTTTCCGAATAACGATCTACGTATTCCTTCAGCGAATCCTCCGCCGCCACCTGAAGATCGATGTCGATGGAAAGCCAGACGTCCTTGCCGGGAATCGGCTCCTTGGAAATATACGTATCAATAATATATCCGTTTTTATCCTCAACGATGGTCATTTCTCCATCCACGCCGTGAAGATACTCCTCAAACAGCTTCTCAATGCCCGACGTGCCGACAATGGCGTCGGCAGGGTAACCAAGCTCGGTATAGTATGCAAGCGTATCTGCGGTTATGTTGCCGGTGCTGCCGAGAATGTGCGAGAGATAACCCGGGTAATTGTACTGTCTCTCGGTGCTTCGCGGGAATACCATACCCAGTGCATTTTTCTCTTTCACATACGAGACTGTCTCTATCGAAACATTATCGGCAAGATGATACTGTACAAAGGTTCCAAAATCCACGGCATCCATATTGTAACGGACCCGAAGCAGCTCGGTCATTTGCTCGTTCGGGTAAAGCGGCTTCCCCTCAGCGTTCAGCATCCCGAACTTCTTGGCATACCAGGCAATCATCTCGTCATCGGTCATATCCTCTTTCAGGTTACGGCGCGCGATCACACGCCTAAGACGCGAGTACAGCACACTTCCTTCCTGCTTCGCATCGTCCTTCCATCTAAGGTTTGGATAAATGCCCTCAAAGGGGAAATAATCCTCGGTCCGATTTCCCATAGCGTCGGTTTCCCGAAGCGCCTCAAGCGCCACAAGGATCGAGCGATTGGCCTCCTCCTTGTCCACGGGCATCGACCAATAGTCAAACGCCAGTGCATAGGCCTGCTTTGTTGTGGTGATGATCTTACCGTCTCTGTCGCATATATCGCCGCGAAGCGCCGGGACGGTAACGGTGTAGGTGAAATTCTTTACGTCGTATTCCCGGTATTTTTCCTCATTGCTTCCGAAAAACTGGAAGGAAGCCAGGCGGATCACAAACACAAGACACATCGAAGCAAAAACGCCGAGCAGAACCAAATATCTGCCGTATAAGCTTGTCTTTTTCACGATAGCCTCCTTTACAGCTCACTCTTTCGCTTCAGCAGACGCGCCGCCGCTCTCACCGGTACATAAAGCACGAGCGAAAGCAAAAGCGTGCCCAAAAGCTCAGGCAAAATGCTGTACCAAAGAGCCGCGAGCGGTCTTGGCACAGGCGAAAACAAAAGACACATCAAAAGCGACCAGACCGCCTTGAAAAGAACGGCCGCCAGCATATGTAAGCACCAAGGAAGATACCTTCTGCCCATAAAGATCATAGAAAAAAGAATTCCGGCAAGTGAATACAGAAGGATTATCATCACATTTCCTCCGCCGAGGAAATAGCTGACAAGACCCGCACCGATGCCAAACGGGATCCCCACACCGGCACCGTTAAAAAAACCAACCCCCGCAACAAAGATCAGCACGAGATCGGGAATCGCGCCAAAAAGACCGACCCACGGAAGAAACGAGGTCTGAAGCAAGACGGCGCCAAACAGCATCGCAAGCGCCACAAGCGCGCGGAACAATATGTCTCTTTTTTCCGCATCCAATTGAAGTCTTTTCACCGCAGATCTCCTTTCCAAAAAGTAAATGCTCCGACCGTGAGAGAAACCTCGCTGTCGGAGCATCGTTCGGCTTATTTAATTATAAGATATTTTTTTCCCGATGTCAAGTATTCTTCCCTTGTGTTTTGCGAAAAACAACAAATTTTCCCAAAATATAGTTTAAGATGACCACAACGAACGCGGCGAGAAGCTTGCCCCAAAAATCCGGGGAAAGTGAGATGGGAAGAATAAGGCGGATCTCCCGCGTCACGTAGCCGCTTTCAAGCAGGATCCATATCGTACCGAAGGTGACAAGAGAATCCGCCCCAAGCGAAAACAGGCGCGAGGTAACAAACGAGACAAAATTGATGGCCGTCTGCTTTTTGGTAACGTCCGCCTCGTATCGGAATACCCATTTTTTATTGGCTACGTAGGCGAAAAGGACTGCCAGAATCCATTGAAGGATCTGCGCTACTACGCGCACTGCGTGATACGCCGCACTCTCTTCCCGAACGCCAAGGGCACGCGCCGCAAGTAACACAAGAAAGTAGGTGCCAAAGCCAATGACGGTCGTCATACCGCCCACGATGAGATAGGCAAGAATTTCGCGGTGCTTTCTGAGAAAAGCAAGCATAGCGTTTTCCTTTCCGAGAAGCACGGCTTACGCCTTGATCTCAAACTTAGTTCCCTCTCGGGTGTCGATCAGCGTTACGCCCTTAGCGGCAAGCTCGTCACGGATGCGATCGGCCTCTGCAAAGTTCTTTGCCTTTTTAGCGGCGGTGCGCGCGTCGATCATCTCACGGATCCACGCCGTATCCTCATCACCGTCGTCCGCGGCGCTCTCTACCTGCAGCTTCTCCGCCGCCGCGATGAGGTTCAGCGTAAGCACCTTATCAAACTCAGCGATCAAAGCCAGCTTGGTGGCGGCACTCGTCTGTGCCTTCAGCACGTCATAAAGTGCGGTGACAGCAAGCGAGGTGTTGAGATCGTTGTCCAAAGCCGCGCAGAAATCGGCGCGGTGCTTGTCAAAGGCATCCTTATCGACCGCACCGTCCCTCTCCGGAAGAAGAGCGGCGATCTTTGCCACCAGCTTTTTATAGGAAGCCGCGGCATTGTCAAGATTCTCAAACGAGAACACAAGCGACTTGCGGTAGTGTGAGCCAAGGCAGAACAGACGGTATACCATCGGGTCGTAGCCCTTCTCCTCCAAAAGCGACACCGTGAGGAATTCACCCTTGGACTTGCTCATCTTGCCACCTGCGGTATTGAGGTGATGAACGTGGAACCAATAGTTGCACCACTTATGACCGAGGTAAGCCTCGCTCTGCGCGATCTCGTTGGTGTGGTGCGGAAAGGCATTGTCGATGCCGCCGCAATGAATGTCCAGATATTCGCCGCAGTACTTCATGGAAATACCCGAGCACTCAATGTGCCAGCCGGGGTAACCGATGCCCCACGGGCTCTCCCACTTAAGCTCCTGATCGTCAAACTTGGACTTGGTGAACCAAAGAACAAAGTCGGCCTTGTTGCGCTTGTTGGTGTCGGCCTCCACGCCCTCGCGGACGCCGACCTCAAGATCCTCCTCCTCAAAGTTATGGAAAGCGTAATAGGACTCCATCTTCGAGGTGTCGAAATAGATGTTTCCACCCGCCTCGTAAGCAAACTCCTTCTCGATCAGCTTCTGCACGATTGCAATGTACTCAGCGATACAGCCCGTTGCCGGCTGAACGATGTCGGGAGTCTTGATGCCCAGCTTGCGGCAATCCTCAAAGAAGGCGTCGGTATAATACTTAGCGATCTCAAGCACGCTCTTCTTCTCGCGCTTAGCGCCCTTGAGCATTTTGTCCTCACCCGTATCACCGTCGCTCGACAGATGTCCGACGTCGGTAATGTTCATCACGCGAAGCACGTCATAGCCGACAAAGCGCAGGTGCTTTTCCAGCACGTCCTCCATAATATACGAGCGCAGATTTCCGATGTGAGCAAAATGATACACAGTGGGTCCGCAGGTATACATTTTGATCTTACCCGGCTCGTTGGGGATCAGTTCTTCCTTTGTGTGTGTAAGAGAATTATAGATTTGCATAATATGTCCTTTCTAAAATCATTTGAAATAAAATGAAAGAATCAATCGGGATAAAAGCCGTAAAAACGGTCGCCAACAACGCCTACCGTTCCCTTTGCATTTTCCTCAATAGCAAGATAGGCTTCCCGGTCAACATCATAGCGAATCGTTTTGCCGTCATCCGTCAAAAACAAAAAGTAAAAGCAGGTATACGAGTGAACATTTTTTGTGCCAACCAAATCGGAGTAGCAATGCTTCTCCGTAACACGCCCATGAATCTCGCAAAGCGGCGGCTCTTCTGCCGCGGTGCTCTCCTCAAGACGTGCCAAGCTTTTCTTAGCCTCACGCTTGGAACGAACAACGATCAAAACAAGATATATGGGTAAGAAAAGCGCCAGTAACGTCCCCAGTAAAGGGATACCCATTTCCAAAAACCAATTCATATCTGCACCTTTCGCCAATGAAGGAAGCACACAGATAACTGTATCCGAAGCATTAAGAATTCTCGACGCGACCTTCCTTCAGCGCCGCAAGCTCTTCCTCAAGATGCTTTATTTTTACTTCCAGCTTGCAAAGCTCCTGCGACACGGGGTCGGGGATGTGGATCTGGTCTAGATTATCCGGCTTCACACCCTTGCGTCGCACCACCCTTGCGGGAATACCGACGGCTGTGCTTTCCTCCGGGATATCATCAAGCACCACCGCGCCCGAAGCCACCTTGGAGTTGGAGCCGATATTGACAGGGCCAAGTATCTTTGCACCCGAGCCAACCATTACGTTGTCGCCAAGCGTAGGATGACGCTTTCCGACGTCTTTACCCGTACCGCCAAGTGTGACGCCCTGGTAGATCGTGCAGTTGTCTCCGATCTCCGCCGTCTCACCGATCACCACGCCCATACCGTGGTCAATGAAAAGCCCCTTGCCGATGGTGGCGCCCGGGTGAATTTCAATGCCGGTCAAAAAGCGGGTAAGCTGGCTGACAAATCGTGCCGAAAAATGATGCTCACTGAGATACAGCTTATGTGAAACGCGGTAAGCCAAAAGCGCGTGAACGCCCGAATACAGAAGCACGATCTCCACGCCGTTTGTTGCCGCGGGATCACGGCTCTTTACCGCCTCAACGTCAGTAAGGATCTCCTCCTTGATGGATCTCGCACATCCGACAAGGCAGGTCAGGAGCCTTGAAAGCTGCTCCAACAGCCACTCGAATACGGGCGAATCGGTTTTCAGTTGTATTTTCATACCCTTCCTCCTTTACAAAAAAAGCCTCTGTGCTTTGGCACAGAGGCGTCATGTACGCGGTTCCACTCTATTTCGGATAACATATCCCTTGATAACCTATAACGCGGTCAACCGTTTGCCGCTGAAAATTCACGGCAACCCCTCACGGGTGCACATAGCGGGGCTTCATACCGCGCTCTCACCTATCGCGGCTCTCTTGAATGAAGCGTTTCCGTTTTTTCCCGATCATCGGTCTTTTGATGGATAATGATATTATATTATATCACATTTTTCGCGTTTGTAAAGTGTTTTTTTAATTTTTTTGGTGAATTTTTGTTACCGCCACCGAAATGTCATCGCGATTTCCGTTGTCGATCGCCGCCTGCTTGATCTGCTCCGCCATCTCCTCGGGATCCGTAACCGCCGTAGAATTCAGGTAGTTAAGCAGCCAAAGACATTCGTCCTCTTCCCCCGTCACACCGTCGCTCACCTGAACAATCATATCCCCATCGCGCGTTTCAAATTCAATTTGCCCCACATCAACAGACAGAAGGATGCCAATGGGAAGGCTCGCACCGTTCAGTTTGAATATGTTGGTTCCGCGTTTGATATACGTGGGGGCCGCGCCGCTTTTCAAAAACACGGCGCGCCCCGTAAGCTTGTCCAGGCACAATAGATCCACCGTACTGCTGCTCTCCGCCCCGTCGCCGTTTCTGGCCCGGGAAAGAAAGCGATTCAGCATTTCAAGCGCCTGCTTTGGCTCTACGCCCGCTTCAAGAAGCCGCCTCAGGATCTCCGTGCTGACGCCTGCCGTGATGGCCGCCTCACTTCCGCTCCCCATGCCGTCGTTGATCAACGTATAAAGGTGCTTTCGGCTCAAATCCTCAAAAAAGCAGACAGAATCACCCGAAACGCTTTCCTTGGCAAACTGTGATGTGCCGCAGCACCCCTCAAAGCCGATGGCACGCTCGGCAAACAGACGGTATCCATTACCATCGGGCGTCAATATCGGAAGCGTAAGTGTGCAATCCAGCGTTCGTCCCAGCTGCTTTTGCAAATAGACAAGACGCTTGTACTCAGGAACAGGCGAAAGCCCTGCAACAAAAACCTTGACATCCTCATCCCCGCAAACAGAAACGTGTTCCGCATTAAATCCGATCTCACGCAATTTGTCACGGACTGCTATGTTTTTTTTGCCATCCTCCCGGTACATTCCCTCCACGCACCGCGCACACGCCTCAAAAACCGAAGCGATCGTTTGGTAATCGTCGGCGAAGTCCCGCGCTCTCGCGGAGCAAAGCGAATCGAGAGCCCGTTCACTCCCGGAAGCAAAACAGTCCGAAAGCGTCTTCAACGCACCGCATAATCCGTTGATATCCGAGAAAAGCTTCGCCTCTCTCGCTCGGATCAGATCCGAATCACAGCGAATGCTTCGCCCACAGGAAACGCTCCCCTGAACGAATATTTTTTCATACGTACAAAAGAACGAAACGCCCAAAAGAATGGGAAGAAGGATACTCATAAGCTCATCACGTCCGCCTAAGAGGATCCCCGTTACACCGCCAACAGCCCCCGAAACAAACGCCGAGAGATAAGGCGAGAAATCAAACAGACAAAAGGAAACGATCGCCACGATCGGAAGAATGGCAAAAAAGTCACCGCCGCAGAAAATGCCGCAAAGCACCGATGTCAAAAGCCCGAGAAAAAGCCCCTCCTTGCGGCAAAGAATCAACGTAGCCGCAATGGATGCCGCCATTCCGAGGGAAAAGCCAACGGAATCAAAGCCGTTAAACGAGAGACACAGAGAAAAGGCAAGCAGGCATTTGGCCATTCGCCGAATCCGAATCAGCCACACCGAGCTTGTGGGAATATCGCCAAACAGCGAACAGTAGAAAAAGGTTGCCGTTGGTGCCACCGCCATAGAAAAAAACGCGCCGAACAGATCGTAATACCGAAAGCCGCCCGATACGATGGCATAAAGACTGAGAGCAAAAACCGCTACACATGAGCCGGTCATGCGCAAATATACACTCTCGCAAAAAAAACGACCGTGAATATGCTCCAGAATACCGCGAAGCCCGATAACCTCGCGCGAACGGATCGGGAGATCCACAAAAAGGCGGGTAAGCACGCGAACCGCCAGTGTAAGCGCCAGAACGGCAAACGCAAACCAGACCGGAAACGGCACAAAAAACGCAGCCGCCCCCAGTCCGATCAAGGCAAAGCTGATATATCGGTCCGAGGCGCAGAGAAAGGAAACGCCAAGCGGATATACGGAGAACGGAAGTCGACAGATTCCGAGAAAAAAAGCAACTGCCGCCCAACCAAGCCCTGCGAGCATATCCTCTCTGCCAAACAGACGTCCTTCATCTTGCTGTGTCCCGGATCCGACCGTTTGAAATTCTCCGAAGTGTTGCTTGGAATTTTGCCCGCTTTTGATGCGCTCTTCCATGATACATTCCTCCTTTTTTTCTTCACTTCTACGACATTATCATACAACAAACCCGTTCTTTTTTTGGTCGAAGATCGGGTGTCCGATAAAGGCGAAAAAGCAAGCATAACGTCTTAAAAGATCCAAAAAACAAAAACGAGCAAGGATAGGCCGAAGAAAAAGCAAAAAGCAAGGAAAAGAAAGTCGCAAAAAAGCGGAAAAGAGCGTACGATTTTTTGAAAAAGCCCTTTTCTTTTTGGTCGATTCGTGATACAATAAAAGCATCTCGGCGAAAGGAGTGCGAAATGGAAGATCAAAAAGTTTGTTGCTTCACGGGACACCGCAGCTTCTCGGACAGCCCAAAGGAAATCCGTGAGCTTTTGAATGTCCTTTTGGATAATCTGATCACAGGCGGGTATACTGTTTTCAGAGCCGGCGGTGCGCTTGGCTTTGATATGCTTGCCGCTGAAACCGTGCTCGCCAAAAAGGAAAACGGAAGAAACATCCGTCTGGAGCTCATTCTTCCCTGTCCCGAGCAAGCCGAGCGCTGGAATGCGGAGAGCAAGCTCCGATATCGCCGTATTCTCTCACTCGCCGACGACAAACGGTACATAGCGGATAAATACACGCCCACCTGCATGCATGAGAGAAATCGGAGTCTTGTTGACGGTGCCTCTCTTTGCATTGCTTATCAGAAGCGGGAAAAAGGCGGAACGGCATACACCTGCCATTATGCGGAAAAGCAGGGACTCCGAGTCATCAATCTTGCCACGTATCTGGCCGCTAAATCCGGAAAAAATAAGGAAACAAAATGAAAATACTCCTTCTAGCCGACCATATGGAAAACGGAGGCGCGGAAACTCATATCTATGAGCTTTCGCGCTTTTTGTTTCAAAAAGGACATTTTGTAACAATTTTATCCCATGGAGGAAAAATTGCCGATTCGCTTGCCAAGCAAGGAATCCGTACCCTTCCCTATGGGAGGGATCCTCTCATTACACTTTGGCGAATTCTCAGAGAATATAAGCCCGACATCGTACACGCACACACCCGTCAAAGCGCTTTTTTCTGTCGTCTGCTGCTCGCGATCACTCCTTTTTCGTTTGTTTTTACTGCACACGCGCATTTTGCTCCCGATCCGATAAAGGACGCGCTTTCCTTCTTTCCCAAGCATATCATCACTGTAAGCTCGGATATTGCCAAACATCTTGTTCAACATTTTCATATCGCTCCAAGCCATATTTCCGTGATTGAAAACGGAGTGGATACCGAATCTTTTTGTCCCAAAAGAGACAATGCCGATTGTTTTAATATTGTAACCGTAAGCCGTCTGGATCCGGATTGTTCGTTGACCGCCTCGCTCTTATGTCAGCTTGCCCCCATACTTTCCCGGGAAATCCCCAAGCTTTGCATCACCGTCGTTGGCGGAGGACGGGCCTTGGGACGCATTCAAAGGCTTGCCGCAAAGGCCAATGCTATATGCGGCAGAGCTGTGGTAAGAGCGGTGGGACAAAAGCAAAACGTCCTTCCCTATCTTCAAAGCGCCTCCCTTTTTGTCGGCGTTTCTCGCGCGGCGCTGGAGGCAATGAGCTGCGGAGTTCCCGTCATACTGAGCGGCAACGAAGGGTATCTCGGCCTTGCCGTAGGAAATACACTTACCCTTGCCGAGCACGGAAATTTTTGTGCACGTGGCCATCAAACGCCAAATGCGGATTGTCTCTTTCAGGACATTCTTGAAGTGTTTTCTGATTTTTCTCTTGCCAAAAAGGCCCGTCTTGACGGCCGAAGACAAGTGCTTCTTTATCACACGACCGAGCATATGGGCGAGAAAACGCTGCGCGTATATCGCAATGCACTTCACAATCATCAACAAGGACGAAAAAGTGATATTCTTCTTTGTGGATACTATGGCTACGGAAATCTTGGTGACGAGCTCTCTCTTGCCGCCATATTCTCTCATTTGACGGCCAGGGCCTCTCAAATCAAGCAAAAAAAACAAGCCGCTTTCCCTTCCGGGAGCCCCCCGGATCTGCACCTTTCGGTCTTGGTTCCGCGCGGAAAAAGATACGCCGGGCTCGACTGTACGGATCGGTTTGATCCGCGTGCAGTCATACAAGCCATTCGCGACACGGGAGTACTTGTTCTCGGTGGGGGCTCACTCCTCCAAAACAAGACCAGCAATCGTTCGCTTCTTTACTATCTTGCTCTCCTGGAAATCGCGTACCTGCTTGGCATACCCACCATGCTCTACGGTTCGGGAATTGGACCGATCTACGGAAAAATGCAGCAGGCCTTGTGCAGGCATGCCCTCCAAAACGTCGATCGGATATCGGTGCGAGACAAGGCCTCTCTGGCTTTTTTAAGAAAACTTGATATAAGGGAAAATGTTTGCCTTTCTGCCGATCCGGTTCTCTTTTCTCATACCGTGTCAATGAAAAGCAAGGGCTATCTTCTTGCCTTTGTACGCCAAGAAGAGGTGTGGCGCTTTGAGGCCTTCTTTCAAAGCGAAAGCAGGCCGATCCTTCTTGCCGCAATGGATAAAAACAAAGACCTCTCTGCCGTCCGAAGGCTGGCAAACAAGCTAAGGAAGCAAGAAAACCGCGTGGGTATTTACCACGGAACATCGGCAAAGGAGATCCTTCGCTTGATCGGCGGTGCGGCGCTTGTCGTCTCGTCGCGTCTTCACGCTCTGATCCTTGCCTTCTGTATGGGCGTGCCGTTTGTCGGACTTTCGGAGGATCCCAAGATCACGGCATTCTCAAAGGAAGCCTATCGAGGCTGTCCGCTTCCGGTTGCACGTGAAACGCTTGCCCGACATTTCCAAGGGCGACGCCGGGAAATGCAAGCCCTTGCCGCAGAAGATGCTACCTGTGCTCTTTTGCTTTCGGGATGGGAGAATCTTCTTGACAAAGACTAGTGGAAGTATTATAATATCTAGAGACTGTGGTGAAAGGAGAAAGCAAATGACCTATAAGGATATCGTATGTCACTTGAGAAGCGTGGGCATTGAAGACGCCGAATCGGATGCCGCGCTTCTTTTGGAGCACTACTGTAATGCCAATCGCGCACACATTTTCTCCTTTCCCGACGAGAGCTACACAAGCTCTTCCCTTGAGGAAGCGATCAGACGACGCGCACAGCGCGAGCCGCTTCAGTATATTCTCGGTGAATGGGGATTTTTCGAGGAAAGTTATTTTGTAAACGAACACTGCCTGATTCCCCGCGCAGACACCGAGATCCTGGTCGAAAAAGCCATTGCCACTCTGCCTGACGGTGCTCGCTTTGCCGATCTTTGCACGGGAAGCGGCTGCATTGCCATTTCCACCTTAAAGCACCGCGGGGATTGCTCGGCGCTTGCGCTCGACCTTTTCCCGAAAACCCTGGAATTGGCACAAAAAAACGCCCGCCACAACGGTGTGGAAGCCCGACTATCCTTCCGCCTTGCGGATATTCTCCGCCCCGATGCGCTTGACGGTGAGGAGCCGTTTGATGCCATCCTTTCCAATCCTCCTTACATTCGCACGGCGGTGCTTTCTGAGCTCGAAAAGGAGTTGAGTGCCGAGCCTCGCGCCGCGCTTGACGGCGGTGAGGATGGACTTGTCTTTTACCGTGCCATTTTGGAGCATCACGGTAAGCATTTGAAGGAAAACGGCTTTGTTCTCTTTGAGATCGGCTTCGATCAAAAGCAGGAAATCCGGGCACTTGCCGAACGCCACGGCTATACCGCTGAGATCGGCTACGATCTTTCGGGCAACGCGCGAACGGCACTCCTCAGGAAGTCATAAAATATCGTAGGCAGTTCACGAAATGCAAAAAAAGAACGCCGATATGCATTGACTTTACCAAGGGATTGAGGTATAATTATTTTAACAATATAATTTTGACATAGGAGAATTGTCATGACTAAGAAACTGGGTTACGCCGTTCTCGGCCTCGGCATCGGTATGGCGCACGCGGAAGCAGCCGCCGCCTCTGAATACGCCGATCTTGTTGCCGTTTGCGACATCAATGAAAAGCGCCTGGAAAAGGCGGCTTCGCTTTATAGCGGCATCACCTTGTACCGCGACTTTGAAGATCTGATCAAGGACGAAAGAGTGGACATCATCAGCATCTGCCTTCCCAGCGCTATGCACACGGACTTTGCCGTCCGCGCCATGGAGGCCGGCAAGCACGTACTGGTGGAGAAGCCCTTGGATATTACATATGAGCGCGCGATCCTCATCGAGGAGGCGCGTCTCCGCACAGGAAAAAAAGTCGGCTGTGTTTTCCAGAACCGTTACAACCTCAATATGTATCCCATCAAAAAGGCCATTGAGGACGGACGTCTGGGCAAAACGGTGCTCGGCACGTTTGCCGTCAAGTGGTATCGCGACCAAAGATACTACGACAACGGCTCCTGGCACGGCACCTGGAGCATGGACGGCGGAGGCTCCCTTATGAACCAGGCCATTCACACGGTAGACCTTATGACCTGGCTTATGGGCGATGTGGAATCGGTCACCTCCACGATGAACATCTACAATCACGACATCGAGACCGAGGACCTTACCGCCTCGATCATCAAGTTCAAAAGCGGTGCCACGGCCACCTTTGTCAGCACCACCTGTGCCTATCCCGGCATTTCCACGGAGATCATGGTGTACGGAACCGACGGTACCATTGAGGCCGACGCCGATACCCTTAAGACCTGGAAAATGAGAAATCCTTTGGACGATATGGACGAGGATGAGGAAGAAGAGATGATGATCGAACGCTACCGCCGCGGCAACCGCGAGGCGTGCAAGCTGGAGCCCGAAAAGCTTTACGGTCACAGGCACGTGGTCGAGGATATGATCCTTGCCGTACGTGATGACCGCGACCCCGAGGTCCTTCCCCCTGTCGGCGCAAGCTGTGTCAAGCTGATCTGCGCCATCTACGAATCGGCAAAAACCGGAAAGACCGTATATCTTGACTGAAAAGGAGAATCAACATGAAGTTTGGAATGTGCGCTCCCCTTCCCAATCTGGAGCAAGCGCTTGCGGCAGGCGCGGATTATATTGAGGTCAACAATGCAAGACTTACGGAAATGTCCGATGAGGAATTCGAAAAGCATTTGGCCATTGCCAAGAAACACCCCGGAAGTGTTCTCGCATCCAACGGATTTTTTCTGCCCGAGATCACCTTGACAGGTGAAGAACAGAGCCCCCAAATTCGTTCCTTTATTGAAAAAAGCATATCCCGTCTCGCACGTCTTGGTGTTGAGACCATTGTATTTGGCTCGGGAAAGGCGCGCAATTGCCCCGAAGGCTTCCCCATGGAAAAGGCGCTTGAGCAGGTGGCTGAGGTCACCGCTATGATCGCCGACATCGGCAAGCCCTACGGCATGATCAGCATCGTTGAGCCGCTCTATAAGAAGGAGTGCAACGTCATCAATAAGGTGGCTGAGTCCTGTGCCACAGCCAAGGCGGCAAACCGCGAAAACTGCAAGGGGCTTGTGGATCTTTTCCACTTTATGAATGAGTCCGAGCGCCTCTCGGAACTTCTTCCGCTTGTACCCGAGCTTGGACACGTTCACATCTGCAGCTCGGCTCGAAAGATGCCCTATCCGGATGACTGCACCAATTACAAGGCGTTTTTGGACACGCTCCGCGCCGGTGGCTATGACGGAAAGATCTCCTTTGAGGGCGCGATCCCCAAGGATTGGGATCTTGTTGCCGATTATTTCCGTTTCATCCGCTCGTTATAAAAGTAAAGGGAGACAAGCCTTGGCCCGTCTCCCTTTTTTACAAAGGAGTTTTTATGAAAAATATATTGCTCACTGTCCTTAAGGGACTTTGGATCGGCGGCACACTGACTGTTCCCGGAGTCAGCGGCGGATCGATGGCAATGATCCTCGGCATCTACGACAAGCTGATCGAGTCCGTCGGCGCTTTTCTCCATAAAGGCGGCAACAAGAAAAAGGCCTTTTTCTTTCTTTTGGAAGTTGGGCTTGCCGGCATTGTCGGCTTTGTTCTCTTCTCCGGTCTTGTCAGCATGCTGATGGAGCGGTTTCCGCTTGCCGTTTGCTTTTTCTTTGCCGGTGCGGTAGCCGGAGGCATCCCCATCATTCTTAAGGCGGCGGAGATCCACCGTCCAAGGCCCTTGGACCTTCTCTTTGTTCTGCTTGGCATTGCCTGCGTATTCGGTATTTCCAAAATTCCCGCGGGGCTTTTCTCCATTCCGCTTACGCTGACCGTGGGCGGCGTGCTTTTGCAGCTACTCTGCGGAATCCTTGTGGCCGTCGGCTTTGTGCTTCCCGGCATCAGCCTCTCGCAAATGCTTTATGTTCTGGGCATTTATGAGGAGCTGATGAATCACGTTTCAAGGTTGAACATTCTGCCGCTGATCCCGCTTGGAATCGGCGCGGTGCTCGGGGTGCTTTTGACGGCCTATGCGGTAGAACGCCTTATCAAGCGTTTCCCGCGCGCCACCTACCTTGTGATCTTCGGCTTCATGCTCGGCTCACTTCCCGAAATCTTTGCCGAAAAGGATTTCGGAGGCTTTACAGCTTGGAAATACGCTTTGTATGCTCTTCTCGCTCTCGCAGGCTTTGCCGCGATCTTCGCAATGTCCCTGCCGGAGCTGAGAAAAAAGAAAAACTAAAGCAAAAAAGCAGATGCAACATCTTGCATCTGCTTTTCTTTTTATCTACGGGTACGAACCAGTACGTTCAAGCCGTTTTTGAGTGTCTCGACAAATCGGTCGATCTCCTCCTCGGTGTTATACTCCGAAAGGCTTACACGAATGGAATTTTCCGCATCACTCGGAGAAAGTCCAAAGGCCAGCAGCGTTGCGCTGGGTGCGTGAGAATGCGACGAGCAGGCAGAGCCGCCGGAAACATAGATTCCCTCTCCCGAAAGATAGTGAAGCATGGTCTCGCTCTTGATCCTCGGAAGTGTGAAATTCAGAACGTGCGGTGCACAAACGCCAAGCGGAACGTTGAGCGTAACGTCGAGCGCCGAAAGCTTGAGAAGCGCATATTCACGAAGTGCCGCCATCTTTTGGAGTTTTCCGTCAAGATCGCGACCCGTTTCGCGTACTGCCGCACCAAAGCCGGCAATTCCGATCACGTTTTCAGTCCCCGAACGAAAGCCAAATTCCTGACCGCCCCCCAAAAGACGCGGGGTCAGTTTTTTCTGCTTCAGGATCTCACGGCTGACGTAAAGAGCGCCAACGCCCTTCGGGCCGTGGATCTTGTGCGAGCTGATGCTAAGGAGATCCGCACCGATCGCCGCAGGCGAAAAGCGAAGCTTCAAAAAGCCCTGCACCGCATCGCAATGCGTAACGGCCGATGGACAGCGCTCCTTCACCATCTTAAAGACGCGAGCCAGATCGTAGACCGCACCGGTCTCGTTGTTGACCATCATCATCGTAACCAGGAGCACCTTGTCATCAAGCGATTTTTCAAGCTGATCCCAATTCAAAACACCACCGCGCGTTCCGATGCGAACAACCTCAAAGCCGTCCGCCTCGAGCGCCTCAAGGGCTTTTCCCACCGAGGGATGCTCGGAATCCGTTGTAATGATCTTATTGGCTGTACGGCGGCTTTTGGCATACGCTGTGCCGAAAAGTGCCAGATTGTTGGCTTCGGTACCGCAAGAGGTGAAGATCAGCTCTTCCGGCTTCATCATCCGCACGCCAAGCGCACTTCCAATGCTGTTTCTTGCCGCATCGATCATCTTTTGTGCTTCGTGCCCAAGCGAATGAAGCGACGACGGGTTTCCGTAGCACCGCATCGCCTGCGTCATTGCCTCGACCGCCCCTCCGCAAAGAGGAGTCGTTGCACTGTTGTCCAGATATATTTCCGTCATAAGGAGCATCAATCAAAGGTAAACATCTTGATCATTTCGTTTACCACATTCAGGTGCCTTGCATAGTACGGGTCAGCCGAGGTATAAGTGAAGACGTATACCATATTCGAGGTGGCACAGAAGACCTGCTTTACCAGATAACGCATACCGGCAAGTCCGGTCTCATATTCAACGGCAAACGCCGAAAGTCCGCCAAGCTCTGCATTCTCATCGGCAGAGATCACCGTGCATTCGTAAATCATTGCTTCCTTGGTCTTTTCCCAGTAATCCTTGGAGGTCATGGGCACATCCAGAACGTAGGACATCACCGAAACGTTGGAGCCATCGCCTCGTTCCGAGGAATAGGAAGCGCTGGGCACTTCGCCGGTCTTATCCACCGTCCAGGACTTGGGAACGTAAAAGCTGTATTCATATTTAAGATTCGAGGCAAGCTGCCAGCCGTCAACCGTGGACGAGCTTGTGTTGTTATTCTTTTCGGGAATTTCGTTTTCGTTTTTCACCTTGAAGGTAAACTTAGCAACGATCTCCGCAAAATCCGCCTCAAAGGTCTCAAAGGCATCCGTTTCCGCGCTGTAGGTCAGAACGGCAAAGCCATCGGCATACTCGGAAACGTAGGTGCGGAAGGTGGTGGGCTTGCTACCCGAGGTAGCCTTATAATCAAAGCAGTATGCGGCGTACGAGCCGAGAACCGTTTCCTCAAGCTTTCTGGTTACCAGATCAAAATTTTCAAGCGTTCTCTGAAAGCTTTCCAGCGTTTTCGCCGTATATTGCTCAAGTGAGATCCCTTCCTCGTCTTCCTTAGCAAAAGCACTTACCAGCACACGCTTTTCCGTAGCGCAGTAAGCGCTGGAAATGCCACTTGAGGCATTGCTTGTCCACGTGTTCGGAACATACAGGTAGAAGGGTGCATCGGCAACCGAGGCAATCTGGAAACCCGTAGGCGTTTCCACCTCTTCCGCGCAGGCAACCGTACCCACCAGCATAACGAGAAGGAGCAAAAGTGCTACTATTTTTTTCATTGGACATATCACCTTTCGTCTTTTTTCTTCAATTATTTTATCAGATTTTTATCAGAATATCAATAGTGATTTTGTAAACAATCTCTCATAAAGTATCCATCATTTCCTGTGCGGCGGCGAGAATTCCGATCTTTCCGCTCTCGTAAGTAAGACCGCCCTGGAAAAACGCGGTATACGGAGGACGGAGCGGGCCATCGGCCGAAAGCTCGATGGACGATCCTTGGGTAAAGGCACCGGCCGCCATGATCACCTTATCGGAATAACCGGGCATATCCCACGGCTCGGGCGTAACGAAGGCATCGACCGGCGATCCCTTCTGAATTCCCCGGCAAAAGGCGCAAAGCTTTTCGGGGGCCTCGGTGATCACGGTCTGAATGATGTCGTGCCGCACCTCGTCATAGCGCGGCTCCACGCGGTATCCGAGCTTTTCAAAGATGTAGGCTGCAAGGTGCGCGGTCTTCAGTGCTGCCGAAACCGTGTGCGGCGCGTAGAAAAGCCCCTTATACAGGCTCTTGTTGAGTCCGAGTGAGGCACCCACCTCGCCGCCAACGCCAACGGAGGTCAAGCGGTAGGAGGCCAGCTCCACCGCACGTGAACTGCCGGCAAGATATCCGCCGGTCTCGGCCATACCGCCACCCGGGTTTTTAATGAGCGAGCCGATTACAAGATCGGCACCGACCGCACACGGCTCGGTGCGCTCCACGAACTCGCCGTAGCAGTTGTCCACCACCACAAAGCAGTTTTCCGTTCGTGCCTTGACAAAACGAATGGCCTCGCCGATCTCGGCAACGCTGAGCGTTTTGCGGTTGAGATATCCCTTGGAGCGCTGAATGAACACCACCTTGACTCTGCCCGCATTTTGCGCGAGCTTGCATTCGATGGCCTCAAAATCAAAATCACCCGAGGGCAAAAGGTCGATCTTCTCGTAATCAATGCCAAAATCCGCAAGGCTTCCGTTTCCGCTTTGCCCGGCAATCCCGATCACCTCTTCCAAGGTGTCATAGGGCTTTCCCGCAATGGAAAGCATCAGGTCGCCCGGACGAAGAAGGCCGAAAAGACCGATGGTAAGCGCCTGTGTGCCGTTGACGATCTGCGGACGGACCAAAGCCGCCTCCGCACCCATAACGTCCGCCCAGATCTCGTCCAGCACCTCGCGTCCCCGGTCATCGTATCCGTAGCCGCTGGTGGGATTGAACATGGCCTCCGAAACGCGGTGCTCGCGGAAGGAGTCCATAATTTTTGACGTATTGTCAAAGGATATGCGGTCGATCTCAGCAAAGATATCGGCAAGCTTTGCCTCCGCCTCTGCCGCCAGACTCAAAAGTTCACTTGAAAATTCCATATCATTCTCCTTCTGTAAGGTAGGCCAGTGCAAGGTCGCGACAGGCCTCTGCGTCATGCATATCCACGATCTCCATCGCCGTGTGGATGTTGCGCGTGGGGATCGAAAGAGCGCCCGCCTTGGCGCCGAGCCCCGTGGTCTGGATCGAGCTGGTATCCGTACCGCCATAGGTCAGAATTTCCAGTTGATGCGGAATTTTGTGTGCCTTGGCAAGTGTCTTCAGGCGTTCCACCGTTTCCACGTCACAAATGACCGAGCTATCCTTGACCTTGATAGCCGCGCCGTCACCCAGACGGATGGCCATGGGCTTCGCCCCCGGCACATCCCCCGTTCCCGTAACATCGAACACAAGGGCATCGTCGGGTGCAATGGCAAACGCCGCCGTTTTGGCACCGCGACAACCGACCTCCTCCTGCACGGAGAACACAAAATATACGTCATCCTTGGGCGTGTCCAGCCTTTTGGCGATGTCAATGAGGATCGCACAACCAAGGCGATCGTCGATCGGTCTTGCCGCCACGCGCGAGCCTGCCAAGCGGACAAGCGAGGGCTCGATCACGGCACAGTCGCCGATCCTCACGCGCTTCTCCGCATCTTTTTTATCTTTGGCACCGATATCAATATAAAATTTGGTTGCCCGATAATCCTCTTTTTTCTCCAGATCCTCCTCGGGAGCGATCACGCCGCGCAGGCCGCTCTCGAAGACCACGGGCATATAGGCCGCGGGAATAAAACGGATGCCGCCGACGGTGGACACACGCAAAAAGCCGTTGTCCTCAATATACGTTACGATAAATCCGATCTCGTCCATATGCGCGCAGAGCATATGCTTCTTTTTGTCCTCGCCGCTTCCCTTTTTGAGCGCGATCAGGTTGCCGAGTGCATCGGTTGTGACCTCATCCACATACGGAAGGATCTCCTCTGCAATAGCTCCCGCCACCGCACCTTCACGGCCGGATACGCCGTGTACCTTTATCAGCTTCTTTAACGTTTGATACATCTTAAACCTTCCTTTCCAGCTCATCGCCGCTTAGCATCGCCGCCACAAGCTCGATCATTGCCTCATAATCCGAAACCGCCGCCACGCAGGACGGTGAATGGAGATAGCGCGTTGGCGCCGAGAGCGCCAAGCACTTCACGCCCTTACCGCTCTTGTGAATGTGTCCGGCGTCGTTTCCGCCCGAAACAAAGCGCTTGACCTGCGCGGGAATGCCGTTTTTCTCTGCCACATCAAGGGCGAAGCGCACAAAGTCGCCGTCGTAGATGGTAGAGCGATCCAAAAGCGAGATCACGCCACCGCCCCCCACATCGGCCACACGAAGTGAC
The DNA here is from genome assembly GCA_904502055.1 of uncultured Clostridia bacterium. GTDB lineage: Bacteria > Bacillota > Clostridia > Oscillospirales > CAG-272 > RGIG8775. Next base: position 24,267 of record CAJGDZ010000009.1, read on the forward strand.
TTGGGCGTATCGGCAATATCGGCAATTGCCGTGGTTTCCAGTACAATGGCATAATCGGGTGCAAGCCGCTGGGCCACCACTTGGGCGCCCGAAAGTCCAAGCTCCTCGCGCACGGTAAAGCAAAAATCAATTTCCATGCTCGGCAGGAGCTCGCCCTTGGCGATCCGCTTCATGATAAGAAGCATCACGGCGCACCCCAGGCGGTCATCCAGCGCCTTGGATTTAACCAGCGGCGCCTTCTCATCGCCAAACAAATAAAATTCACTGTCAAACGTACCGAAGTCGCCGATCGAGACGCGCTCTTCCGCATCCTCCCGGCTTTCCGCGCCAATGTCGATCATCATTTTCTTCACGGGCGTGCTTTTCTTTCGCTCGTCAGCGCTTTGAT
>CAJGDZ010000010.1 GCA_904502055.1 uncultured Clostridia bacterium
AATGAGAAGTGCATATTATTCTGCCAAGGAATACAAGATCTCGTTTGCAGAAAGAGAGGAAACCGCAAGGATCATAAAAGAGCTGGGCGGTCTTTACAATTTAACACATACTGCATACAAAACTGCGCTTGACGTATATAGTGCAGTAATTACCGAGCTTGACAATTTCCGCTACGAAATGCTGGTTTCTCCCGAATCCGAGTATCAAAAATCGCTGACCAAGCTTCGCGAGGCAAAGGTCGAGCTTTTAAAGCAGAAGAACTATACTGCATCCTTGGATGTGGGCGGCGAGGAATATTCTTCCGCAACCGTAACGCTTCAGCTAAGCGAAGAAAATTACAGCAAGATGCTTGCGGCATACGAGAAGATCGGCACCGATCTTAATGCCTCTCTTGAAGCGTTGATCGCAAAGCTCAGACAGTCAGAGGACAAGCTTATCGAGCTTGAGGATACCTTGTTTGATGAAAATATCGAGGCAAGGCTGCGAGAAAAGGCTACCGAGATCGAAGCAAATCTGAATGCGGCAAAAGATGGATTCTTTGCGGAATTTGAAAGCGCACACGCCGAAGATATCGCAACTGTTGAACAAACTCTCTTGGCAAAAAAACAGCAATTGAAATCCGAAATTGAAGCAGGAAAGTAATTCGTTTAAAAATTTTTGATTTAGGCGACGTCTTTTTTGTCGGCGACCCTCAAAAAATTCCGTGCACGCGAGTGTGCGGAATTTTTTGCTTTTTCACGTTTTGCCGGTTTGGCGTGTGCGGATTTTTTGGATGGTAATAAGGAATGGTGAAGAAGTTAATTTGTTGGTATTGAAAACCGACGAAAACCGTGCTATAATGAGATCAGAAAGGCAGGGGAATCGTATGAAATGGGGCTTTTTGAGTGTTACGCACATCATTTCTCTTGTTGTTGCCGCGGGAATCATTGCAGGCTTATATTTTGCTTTACGAAACAGAAACGAGCGGACTCAGCGGATCACGCTTGGACTTTTGTCCTTTTCCGGGCTGGCGGCCATTGTTTATAATTTGCTTGCGTGGAATTCTCCGTTGGAGTATTTACCCTTGCATCTTTGCTCACTCAATGCGCTTGTTTTGCCGGCGGCGGTATTCACCAAAAACAAAACGCTGAACAATCTGCTGCTCCTTTGGTCGTTCGGTGCCGCGTTTGCCCTGATATTGAATCTTTCGGTTGCCGAGGCCTCCGTGTTCAGCTGGGTTTTTGCCTTCTACTATTTTCCGCACGTGCTGGAGATTGGTATTCCGATATTGATGTTTTCTCTTGGGCTTGCGAAAAAGGACGTGAAATGTGTGGCAAGCACAATGCTGATCACAATATCGTCTTATACGGTGATTCATTTTATCAATTTGCTGATAAACGATTATGCCGCTAAAAACAACATATTGGATTCCTACGCGAACCTTCTTCGGGTGAACTATATGTTTTCAATAACGCCGGAGAATCCCCTTTTGGCGTTATTTTACGCCATCCTTCCTCACCCGTATTGGTATATGTATCTTTCGTTTGTATTGATTGCCCTGTATTTGGTGGGTGTCTATTTCAAGGACGTTCTGCGATGGATGAAAAAAAGGTGAAAGACCGTATCCCCGGCGGTTTAAAATCCCGCACGTAAGTGCGGGATTTTTTTGTGGGGGATCGGCAGGGAGTCGGGGCAGGAAAACACATTTTTGTAAAGGATTGTGAGAAGGGTTGAAAAAACGATCGTTTTATGGTATACTGAAACCAAAGAAAGTGCGGAGGGAAACGTATGCGATACACTACATATTTATTTGATTTTGACGGCACCCTTGTGGATTCTATGCCCACATACGTTTCGGTCATGCTGAGGATATTGGACGAAAACGGCATCACCTACGGGGACGATATTATAAAGATCATTACCCCCTTGGGGTATGTCGGCACCGCGAAGTATTACACCGATCAGCTTCATCTCGACCTGCCGCAGGATGAGCTTATTGAAACGATGAATCGCTATGCGTACGATGAATATGCCTATAACATTCAGGCAAAGGTGGGTGTGAAGGAAACCTTGCAGGCCTTGAAGGAGCAAGGGGCAGATCTCCACGTTTTGACGGCAAGTCCGCATACGGTGCTTGACGTATGCCTGAAGAGATTGGGGCTGCTTGAGCTTTTTACAAACGTTTGGTCTTGTGACGATTTCGGAACGACGAAGGCTGATGTGAGGATCTATCATATGGCCGCCCAAAAAATCGGAAAGCCCATTGACCAAATCCTTTTTCTGGATGACAACTACAATGCCGACAAAACGGCCGCCATGGCAGGTATGAAGGTGTGCGGCGTGTACGATCCCACCTCGGCGGAATACGCGGATGAAATAAGGCGGGTGTCGGATCATTATATCCGCGATTTCTGTGAATTGCTTACGATATAACGGAGGACTGAAAAATGCGCGATTTTATCCTGGGAACCGACTGGTGGACCGATTGCGACGATGCGGTTGCCTTACGTCTGCTTGCCCGTGCGGTTAAGCGAGGGGAGATTCGCCTTCTCGGTGTTGCTATCAACGCGTGTATGGAGCAGTCGGTGGCATCGCTTACGGGATTTTTGAAGGCCGAAGGAATCGAGGGGGTGCCCGTGGGACTCGATTCCGAGGCAATCGATTTTGGCGGCCGACTGACCTATCAGATGCGCCTGGCATCGGAGCTTGCCCCCGACGTGACCAATGCCGATGCGGAGGATCCGGTGCGCCTTTATCGCAGGCTTTTGGCACAAGCCACCGAGCCGGTGGAGATTTTAGAGATCGGCTTTTTGCAGGTCGTGGCGGCGCTTTTGAAGAGTGGTGCGGACAACATTTCGGAGAAGAACGGCCTTGAGCTTGTGCGTGAAAAGGTATCGAAATTCTGGGTGATGGCCGGCAAATGGGATGCTGATGGCGAAAAGGAAAACAATTTTTGCCGCAACGGGCGTTCGCGCGAGGCGGGCAAGATATTTTGCGAGCTTTGCCCGGTGCCCGTGACCTTTCTTGGATTTGAGGTCGGATACGGCGTTATCTCGGGCGGTGAGCTCCGTGAGGACGATTTTTTGCATCACGTGCTTGTCGATCACGGCTCTCGGGGCGGTCGACATTCGTGGGATCCGATGCTGGTTTTGATGGCGTTGATCGGTGACGAAGAAGCGGCGGGCTACACGGCCGTGGCGGGAGTGGCATCGGTCGATGCGGAAACCGGAAAGAATTATTTTGTCAGAGATCATTCCGGAAAACACAAATTTGTGATAAAACAGCGAGAGAACCGATTTTACGAGGAGCAGATCAACGCCGGATTGTAAAGTTCTCATGAAACCGAAAGGGTGACAGAGCTATGAACATGCAGGAAATCCATATTCGCGATCCGTTTGTCTTGTATGAAAACGGAACCTATTATCTTTACGGCACGAGAGCGGCTGGCTTTGGCATACGCTCGGGCGGCTTTGACGTCTACGTTTCGAGGGATTTGGTGGAGTGGAGTGAGCCGATCGCTTGCTTTGACTCGGAGGCTTACGGTCTGAACGCCAGGGCCAACTGGGCACCCGAGGTGCACAAATATAGGGGTGCTTACTATATGCTTGCCACGTTCACGCAGGAAAACGGTCTGCGTGGCGTCTACGCGCTTCGCGCGGACAATCCGCTTGGCCCCTTCGTCCCTCACAGCAAGGGGGCGCTTACGCCGCATGAGTGGGAGTGTCTGGACGGCACGTTATATGTAGACGGGGACGGCGTTCCGTATCTTGTGTTCTGTCACGAGCATACACAGATCGTGGACGGAACAATGTGTTACATAAAATTGAACGAAACCCTGGATTTTGCGGACGGAGATGCGGTTACGATGTTTAGCGCGTCCTCCTATCCGCTTGTCGACCCCGTGAAGAGTGGGCACTACATCACCGACGGCCCCTTTATGTACCGCTCAAGGACAGGCGAGCTGTTTATGGTCTGGTCGTCCTATATTAAGGAAAAATACGCGGAGTTTGTCGTGAAATTCAAGGGTGGTAAGCTCGGGCTTGCCTTTGAGCACGGGAAGCCGCTTCTTTTGAACGACGGTGGTCACGGTATGATCTTCTCGGACGAGAGGGAAACGTATTTGGTCTACCATACGCCCAACCAAAACCCGCTTGAGCGCCCGGCGCTTCGCGTCCTGGAGGATCGCGGTGATTGTCTAACAATCAAGGAATAATCGCTCGCGGGCGGTCAAAGGGGACGGTGGTAGCCGTGAAACTACGGTAAAATGAACTATGGAAAACCGGAAAGGATGGAATGCTACGATCTACACACCCATAACCCAAAAGGCACCGGAGCTGCTTTTATCATAGAACAAAATAGGAAAAAACGATCTCCGTGCAGCAGGAGATCGTTTTTTGCATGGTGGCACGTTGTTTTTTTGGAAAAATGCTCTCGGTTTGCCGCTATATGCCGAGAAAACCGAAAAAAAGAAAAAAACACATATTTTGATTCGGATTCGTAACAAAATGTTATTGAAATTTATGAGAAAATGTGATATAATGTTAAATCATTCAGTTAAATTCTTAACGATCCCGACAAAAACGGAAAAGGAGAGTGCTTTATGGAAATACAACTTAAGGAGCTCATTGATCAGATCAAGCAGGACGGCGCTATGGCGGCTGAGGCTGAGGCCAAGGCGATTCTCGATGCGGCCAAGGCCGAGGCGGAGAACATTCTCGCAGACGCGAAGGCCCGGGCCGACAAGCTGATGGCCGATGCCAAAGCCGAGAACGAAAGAGTGGTAAAGTCAAGCGAGGACGCCATCCGTCAGGCAGGTCGCAACCTTTTGATCTCCTTCCGCGAGAGTGTGACGCGCGAGCTTCGCGCCGTGGTGGGAGAGACTGTGGCACAGGCGGTGTCCGCTGAGGCGCTTTCAGCGCTCATTCTTCGCGTTGTTGAGGCGTGGGCGGCAAGACCTGAGGTCGAGGAGCTTACGGTGATCCTGAACGAAAAGGATCTTGCGGCGGTCGAGCAGGCGGCACTTTCCGCGCTTAAGGCAAGGCTTTGTAAGGAGGTCATCCTGAGGGCAAGCGATGATTTTGACGGCGGCTTCCGCGTGGCGGTTGGCGGCGACGGGGCGTACTACGATTATTCGGCCGAGGCCGTTACGGATATGCTGGCTCAGTATCTCAGCCCTAGGGTGGCCGCACTTTTGAAAGAGGCAAAATAAGATGTCGGAATATTATTTGATGTCACAGCTGCCATCCTTGGACGGCCTTAGCGACGGTGTGCCGCTCGCCATTACCGAGGAGCGGTTTCTGGAGCTCTGTCGGCGGTTTCTCAAAGGAAAGGCCCTTGGTGAGCTGGAGCGGCTGACACTTACGCCCGGGCGTGATGCGGAGAGGTCGAGCTCGGCGCTGATCGAGGCCTGGAACGCGGGCGAGCGCCGCTTGCGACTGGCGCTTGGCAAGGTGCGTGCAGAGAAGCTGAAAAAGCCGTTTGACGCAGGTGACGAGCCGTTGCCTGTGGAGCTTTTGAAGGTGGCGACCGAGGCGGTGGAGCAGCAAAGCCCGCTGATGGCAGAGCGTCTTTTGGACGCGCATCGGCTGCGCTTTCTCGAAACGCTCCGTCCGATGGACGCTTTTTGCGAGGAATTTGTTTTTTATTATGCCTTAAAGCTTAAGCTGGTCCTGCGTGCCCGAGGGTTTGACGCGGTGCTTGGCGAGGAGGCATATCGGAATATTTACCGCTCCGTGGTGAACGGAGAGGAGTTGGAGGCAAAGCAATGACCGAAAATAAGGGAAAGGTTATCAGCATAAACGGAAACCTTGTGTCTGTCGAATTTGAAGGCCGGGTTTCCATGAACGAAATTTGTTACGTCAAGGTGGACGGTACTGCGCTCAAGAGCGAGGTCATCCGTATTCGCGGCAACGTGGCGCAGATCCAGGTCTACGAGATGACAGGCGGTATCGGCTACGGCGACGAGGTGGTCTTTACCGGAGAGATGCTGTCCGCACAGCTGGGCCCGGGTCTTCTCGGGCAGATCTATGACGGACTTCAGAATCCGCTTCCCATTCTCGCCGAGCAGGCGGGCTGGTTTTTGGAGCGCGGCAATTACGCGGACGGGCTTGACGCCGAGAAAAAGTGGGAATTTACCCCCACGGCCAAGGCGGGCGACACGCTTCGCGCCGGCGAGTACATCGGAACGGTTCCCGAGGGCCCGTTTACCCATAAAATTTTCGTTCCGTTCCACCTTTTGGGCAGCTACACGCTGAAGTCCATCGTGGAGAAGGGCGAATACACCGTGAGCGAGACGGTGGCGGTGCTGTGCGACGAGCGCGGCAGAGAGACCCCGATCGCCATGTCCTTTCGGTGGCCGGTCAAGCGCGCGGTCAAGTGCTACAGTGAGAGACTGGCGCCCACCGAGACCATGGAGACCAAGGTGCGCCTCATTGACTCCTTCTTCCCCGTGGCAAAGGGCGGTACCTACTGCACACCCGGCCCCTTCGGCGCGGGCAAGACCGTGCTTCAGCACACCACGTCCAAGTATGCGGACGTGGACATTGTGATCATTGCCGCGTGCGGTGAGCGTGCGGGTGAGGTCGTGGAAACGCTGACCGAATTCCCCGAGCTGATCGACCCGAAGACCGGCCGTTCGCTGATGGAGCGTACCATTATTATTTGCAATACCTCGTCGATGCCCGTTGCCTCGCGTGAGGCATCGGTGTATACCTCGGTAACGCTGGCCGAATATTACCGTCAGATGGGCCTGAACGTTTTGCTTCTGGCTGACTCGACCTCGCGTTGGGCGCAGGCGCTTCGCGAGATGTCGGGACGTCTTGAGGAGATCCCCGGCGAGGAGGCGTTCCCCGCGTACCTGGAGTCCTACATTGCGGCGTTCTACGAGAGAGCCGGCTGTGTCCGTCTGCCCGACGGCAGCGTGGGCTCGGTCACCATCGGCGGTACGGTTTCCCCCGCGGGCGGAAACTTTGAGGAGCCGGTGACGCAGGCAACGCTGAAGGTGGTGGGCGCGTTCCACGGTCTTTCCCGTGAGCGCTCGGATGCCCGAAAGTATCCTGCTATCGATCCGCTGATCTCGTGGTCCAAGTACGGAACCGTCATTGACCGCAAGAAGTCGGATTTCTGCAAGTCCATTTTGCTTCACGGTGATGAGATCGGCTCGATGATGAAGGTCGTGGGCGAGGAGGGAACCGCGCTTGAGGACTACGTGATCTATCTGAAGGGAGAGATGCTGGATGCGGTGTATCTGCAGCAGAACTCCTTTGATCCGGTGGATGCCGACTGCAGCACAGAGCGTCAGCGTTACGTGACCGATAAGCTTCTCCTGGTGCTGGGCAGTGACTATACGCTTGGCGGAAAGGATGAGGCGCGTACCTTCTTTAACCGTATGCGTCAGCGCTTTATTGACTGGAACTATACCGAATTTAAGAGTGACGCCTTCGCGGCGGCCGAGGCGGAGATCGACGCGCTTTATGCCGAGGGGCAGGGCGCTTTAGGCCGTGAGGCACAGCTTTTGTCTGGGGATGGTGAGTGAGAATGAATAAAGTATTTAACCGAATTGAATCGATTACCGGAAACGTAATCACCGTAAAGGCTACGGGTGTCCGCTATCACGAGCTGGCCGAGATCAAGACGCGCTTTGGTAAATCGCTGGCCGAGGTCAACAAGATCGAGGGCGATATTGTGTCGCTTCAGGTGTTTGCGGGCGGTCAGGGTGTCTCCACGGGAGACGAGGTGCGCTTTCTGGGGCACGAGATGCGCGTTTCCTTCAGTGAGGATCTGCTTGGCCGTATCTTCAACGGCTCGGGCGAGCCGCGAGACAAGGGGCCCGCGCTGACCGAAAACCTCAAGCCCATCGGAGGCCCGTCGGTCAATCCCACAAAGCGTATTCTTGCCAACCGTATGATGCGCACCAACATTCCCATGATCGATATGTTCAACACGCTGGTGGTTTCGCAGAAGCTTCCCATTTTCTCGATCTCGGGTGAGCCGTACAATCCGCTTCTGGCGCGCATTGCCATGCAGGCTGAGGCCGACGTCATCGTGCTGGGCGGTATGGGGTTGAAGTACGACGATTTCCTGTACTTCAAGGAGGAGCTTTCCAAGGGCGGTGCTCTCAGCAAGACCGTTATGTTTATCCATACGGCATCCGACCCGACGGTTGAGTGTATGATGATCCCCGATATGGCGCTGGCGGTGGCTGAGCAGTTTGCTCTGCAAAACAAGGACGTGCTGGTGCTTTTGACCGATATGACCAACTTTGCCGACGCGATGAAGGAGATCGCCATCACCCAAGAGCAGGTGCCCTCCAACCGAGGCTACCCCGGCGATCTGTACTCCCAGCTGGCCGCACGTTATGAGAAAGCGGTCGACTTTGCCGACTCCGGCTCGGTAACGGTTCTTGCGGTTACCACCATGCCGGGTGACGACGTGACTCATCCCGTGCCCGATAACACGGGCTACATTACCGAGGGACAGTACTACCTCAAGGGCGGTCGCATCGAGCCGTTCGGCTCGCTCTCGCGACTCAAGCAGAACGTAAACGGCAAAACCAGAAAGGACCACCGCGCACTGATGGACGCGATGATCCGTCTGTACTCCTCCTTTAAGGAGACCCTGGAAAAGAAGAATATGGGCTTCTCGATGAGCCGCTGGGACGAAAAGCTGCTGAAATACGGAGAGCTTTTTGAAACGAAGCTTATGGATCTTTCGGTCAATCTGTCGCTTGAGGGCGCGCTTGACCTTGGTTGGGAGATCCTTGCCGAGTGCTTTGAGAAGGACGAAACGGGCATCAAGTCCGACCTTACCGACGCCTTCTGGCCCGATAAGTAAGGAGGATAAAAGCATTGGCAAAGCTCAAATTAACCAAAAACGAGTTGAAGGTACAAAAGGATGCCCTGAAAATGTACCGAAGATATTTGCCTACGCTGACACTGAAAAAGCAACAGCTTCAGGCGGAGATCCGCACGATCGAGAGTCGTGCGAAGGCCGTCCGAGCGCAAAAGGAGGCCTTGGAGAGGGGCTTTGGAGACTGGATCGCGGTCTTCAGCGAGCAGAATGTGTTTCCGGCCGACGCCGTTTCGGTGCGTAACATCCGACGGGGAAGCGGAAACATCGCCGGTGTGGCGATCCCCATTTTTGAGGGGGCGGATTTCTCGCGCGGTGACTATGATCTGTATGAGACGCCGCTTTGGGTCGACCTTGCGGCAAGTCATATGGAAAAGGCCATTCTTTTAGACCTTGAAGCAGAGGTGTTAGACGAGCAGGTGCGCCTTCTGGAGGGAGAGCTTCGCGCCACCTCACAGCGTGTCAACCTGTTTGAAAAGGTAAAAATTCCCGAAACCGAACGAAATATCAAGAAAATATCCATTTATATGGCCGACCAGCAGGTAAGTGCGGTGGTTCGGTCTAAGATATCCAAGCGCAAGATCGCGCAAAGGAATGCATCTGCCGCGCAAGAGGAGGTGTATTCGCTATGATCGTACCTATGAAAAAGGTGTCTCTCCTTGTTTTGGGAGACAAAAAGAAGCAAACGCTCAAAACGCTTCGTGAGCTCGGCGTTATGCACGTGGAGATCACCGAGGGCGCGGGCGAGCGGCTCCCCAGCCTTAAGGAAAAGCTGGCGAGGCTTGAAAATGCGCTCTATCTTTTGGGCAAGCCCAAGCAGACCGATCCAAAGGAAGTAACGCCTGCCGAGGCGCTGAAGCTGGCCGAGGACATCGCGGCGCTGGCCGAGGACAAGAAGGATTGCCTTGCTAAGCGGATCGCACTGTGTGCCGAGCTTGACCGTGTGAAAAAATGGGGTGAGATCGACCCGCATACGATCGACGAGCTTTCTGAGAGGGGCGTGGAGATCACCTTGTACGAGATGCCGCGCAAGGAATACGAGGCCCTGGACGGTCGCATTCAGACGGTGCGCGTGGGCGAATCGCGCACGTCGGTGTTGTTCCTTTGTGCTATGAGAGGAACAGAGGGCGAGAGTGAGGCGCTGGAGGCTATAAAGCATTACCGCTTTGCGCTTCCGAGCCACTCGACCGAGCAAATGCGAGAAGACGTGGCGTCACTTGACGCGCGTGTGGCAACGATCGATGAGAGCCTTTCCTCCCATTCGGTTTACGCCGATAGCTTTAAGCAAGCGGTGAAGGTGCTGGAGCAGGAGATCGAATTTGAGGTCTACGAAACGGGCATGGACAAGGAATCGCTTTCCGATGGGCTTTCGCTGGCCTACTTCACGGGCTACGTGGAGGAGGAAAACTTAGAAAGTCTGCGAGTGGCGGCGCGCGACAACGCGTGGGGTCTTGCCTTTGAGGATCCGTGCGAGGAGGACAACGTCCCCACCAAGCTGAAGAACAACAAATTTGTCAGTCTGATCTATCCGCTGACCGACTTTCTGGGCACGGTGCCCGGGTATTTTGAATACGACATCTCCGGTTGGTTTTTGTCGTTTATCCTCATCTTCTTCGGCATCATTTTCGGAGACGGTGGCTACGGTCTGCTTATCAGTGCCGTGGTGGCAATTCCGATTTTGAAGGCGATGCTTGCGAAAAAGCCCGTCGCTCCCGCACTGCTTTTGTTCGGGTTGTTTGGGCTGTCTACGATGCTGTGGGGGCTTCTCACCTGCACGTGGTTTGGGCTTTCGCCCGAGTATTTGCCGGTGTGGCTGCAGAAGTTCTCGATCCCCGTGATCTCGAACGTGTACGCCGATAAGCTCTGGCAGCCCTTCTGGGTGTCGGGTGACGTGGGGCTTACCACCTCGCAAAATCTGCAGATCTTTTGCTTTACGTTGGCGCTCATCCAGCTTTCGGTGGCGCACGTCATGGGCGCACTTCGCAACCGAAGGAGCCTGAAGGTCCTTGGCGATATTGGCTCGATTCTGCAGCTTCTCGGTATTTATTATCTGGTGCTGAGTCTGGTGGTGAATCCCGAGGTCTTCAGCTTTGGTCTTGTGATCGGCGGGATTCCCGTCGGTACGGTGTCGATCGCGCTGATCGGCGTGGGCTTTGTCCTGAGCTTCGTCTTCTCTAACTTTGAGGGCAGCATAGGAAAGTCCATTCTGGATAGCCTTAAGAACATCGTATCGGTGCTTCTCGGCGTGGTCAACGTCTTTTCCGACATCGTTTCCTATATCCGTCTGTGGGCAGTCGGGCTTGCGGGAGCGGCCATTTCCGCTACTGTCAATGAACTGGCAGGCCCGCTTCTTGGAAACTTTATGTTTATGATCCTGGCGATCGTGCTTCTGGTGTTCGGTCACGGCCTCAATATGATCCTGAACGTGCTTTCGGTGATCGTACACGGCATCCGTCTGAATACGCTGGAGTTTTCGTCGCACCTGGATATGTCCTGGTCGGGACACAAATTTAAACCGTTTAAACAACAAATTGATTATAAAGGAGAATCGTTATGAATTTGGGACTTTTGGGAACCTCTTTGGTTATGGGTATTGCCGCTATCGGCTCGGTTTTGGGTATTGGTATCGCGGGTCAGGCGGCCATCGGTGCCTGGAAGAAGTGCTATATGAGCAATAAGGCCGCGCCCTTCATTCTTACCGTGTTTGCGGGCGCGCCGCTGACGCAGACCATCTACGGCTTCCTTCTGATGCAGCAGATGAAGGCCTCGAGTGCCGATCCCACCTTCCTGTTTGGACTGGGTATCATTGCCGGTGTTGCTATGGCGCTTTCGGCTTACTATCAGGGAAAAGCAGGTGCCGCCGGTGCGGACGCGCTGGCTGAGACCGGCAAGGGCTTCTCGCAGTACATCACCGTCGTCGGTCTTTGCGAGACCGTTGCTCTGTTTGCGCTGGTATTCAGCATGGTTGCTCTCGGTTAATCTCGGTTAATGAAAAAGGGCTGAGCCGTATGGCTCAGCCCTTTTGCTTCAAATTTTGATTTGTCGGTAGGGTTTAGTCTGTTGGGGATACGGTCGCTTTTTGAAAAAAGCTCCGCAAAAACTTTAACTGAATGGGTCTGCACAAACTACACGTTGTTTTCGCGTTACCGTTCGGGCTCCGTAATATCCAAACCCCGCCACCTTTTTAAAGGTGGCGGGGTTTGGGGCAGAGCCCCACGTCCCTCCCCCGACAAACTTCAATTTATTGTTTTTTTTCTTGACTTATTCTTTTTGCTGTGCTAAAATGAAAAAAATCCCAGGTTCTGAAAAGGAGAAAGGGTATGAGTTATAAAATTTTAGGTAAGCTTCCTGATCCGTTCCGCAAGGCGGACGGTACGCGCATGACCCCCGAGGAGTGGTATGCGGCAAGAGACGAGATCTTTGAAAGGATCTGCGAGACCGAGTACGGCGGAATGCCGCCGCGCCCTGAGGTGGTTGAGGTGAAGCGCCTGTCTGCCGGGCGTGTGGACGGCGGTGTGAACGTATACAAGGTATGGGCGGGAACCAAGGAACGTCAGCTTTCCTTCCGTATGGATATTTCGGCGCCCAAGGGGCCCATTGACGGGCGAAAAAAGTATCCGGTGCTTGTGGCGGGGGACGGCTGCTACACCACCTGTGAGCGCGACACCATCGACGCCGCGTGCGAGATGGGCATTGCCGTTGCGCGCTTTGACCGCCTGGAGCTGGCGCACGACGATATGAAGGCACCCCGCGAGGGCGGACTTTACGATATTTATCCCGAGCACACGGGCTTTACCGCCATTTCCGCTTGGGCGTGGGGCTATATGACGGTGATGGACGCGTTTGCGCAGATCCCGCATATTGATGCGGAAAACGTGGGCATCACGGGGCACTCGCGCGGCGGAAAGACCGTGCTTCTTGCCGCCGCGGCCGATCCGCGCATCAAGTTCGTGTGTCCCAACAACAGCGGCTGTCACGGCGCGGTGAGCCATCGGTTTTACGAGGAGGGCTTTGGTCACGCGGGCAAGACCGAGGAGATTTCGGATATGTTCAAGAACTTTCCGCTTTGGATGGGCGAGGGATTGAGGGAATATATCGGCAGAGAGGCCGAATTGCCCTACGATATGCACTTTTTCGGTGCGTTGGTCGCGCCCCGCTATTATCTCCAATGTGAGGGTATGCAGGACTATTGGATCAACCCCAAGGGCGCGTGGATGAACTTCTGCGGCGTCAAGGAGGCGTACCGCTATCTCGGCTGTGAGGACAATGCCGCCGCGTGGTTCCGTCCGGGCAAGCACCGACATCAGCTGCCCGATTTCACCGAATTTTTGAACTTTATGAGAGCCAAGATGGACGGCATGCCTACCGCCGAGCACTTAAAGATCAACCCCTATCCCGAGCTGGAGATCGATACCGATTGGACCAAGGAATAAAAAACAAAACCCGCCCTCATCTGGGGGCGGTTTTTTCTCTTTTCTCTTGCTTTTGGTGTGGCTTTGTGGTAAAATATAGGGGTAATGCGGCAAAAACGAAAGGAAAAACTATGGAGTCTTTGATCTTTGCGTTTACGGCGGTGATTCCGCTTGTGGCGCTTGTGGCGCTCGGTTATTTTTTAAAGAAGGGAAGCCTTATGGATGAGGAGCTTGCCAAAAAGCTCAACCGTTTGGTGTTTCGCGTCTTTTTGCCGACCACGCTGTTTCTCAACGTATATAAAATTGAAAAGCCGGGGGACGTGGCATTTGGCTACATCGTGTACGCGCTGGCGGCCACGCTGGGCATCTTTTTGGTCTCGCTGGGCATTATTTTGCTGATCGTGCCCCAGAATTCGCGCCGCGGCGCGCTTGTGCAGGTGGCCTTTCGCTCCAACTACGCGCTTGTGGGAATCCCGCTGGCGCAGTCGTTGTTTGGTGACGAGGGCGTAGGCGCGGCGACGCTTTTGTCGGCTATGATCATTCCGATGTTCAACATTCTGGCCGTGATCACGCTTTCGATCTTCCGCGAGGACGGAGAGAAGACCAGCGTGATGAAGGTGGTCAAGGGTGTTACGGGCAATCCGCTCATCCGCGCCATTTTCTTAGGTCTTGCGGTTCTTGTGGTGCGCGCGGCCTTTACGCGGGCGGGCATTGGTTTCCGCCTGAGCCAAATTGAGCCGCTCTTCAAGGTGGCTGGTCAGCTCTCAAGCCTTTCCACGCCGCTGGCGCTTTTGGTGCTTGGCGCACAGTTTGAGTTTTCCACCGCGTCGGAGCTGAGGCGCGAGATCACCATCGGCATTCTGTTCCGTTCGGTGATCGTTCCCACGCTGGGGCTTGGCATCGCCTATCTTTTCTTCCGCGACACCTTCAGCGGCGCACACTTTGCCTCGCTTGTGGCGGTGTTTGCCACGCCCGTGGCGGTGTCCAGCGTGCCGATGATCCAGGAGATGAACGGCGACGTGAAGCTGATGGGACAGCTTGTGGTGTGGACCACACTGTTTTCGGCCATTTCGGTCTTTCTCGCGTCCTTCCTTCTCAAGCTGGGCGGCGTATTTTGATTGTTGAGGTGAAAGAAGATGTATTCGTTACCGCCACTTGGAAAAGAAGCCCTCCCGCTTTCGCATTTTCCGACCGCACATCAGGCGTTTATCTTTCGGGCTTATGAATATCTGCCCGCCGAGCGGATCGCGCGGGTCCTTGGCACCGATGTGCAAAGCGTGCATCGGGCGGCCGCCGAGATGGGGCTTCCGACGTGCGACCCGGGGGACGTGTGGCTGAAGAGAGGTACCGTTACCATCATTCGCCGCATGTGGCACGTTTTGCCGTATGAGCAGCTTTTGGAGCTTCTCGAGATGGACGAGCAAACACTGGCCCTTCTTTTGCGGGATGAGGATTTTCTTGATGTCAAGCTTGCCGCCAAGCCGCGCTGTGAGGCGGTGCGCTTTCGTGAGCTGACGGAGGAGGAGAGAAGGCAGACGGCAGAGATCCGGCGGATCGTGAAGTCGCTTGAGTTTTCGGGCAAGCAGCCGTTTGATTTTACCTACCGTGTCCCGAAGCTGAAGTTTGAGGGCAAGGAGCGCTTTGCTTCGCGTATCATTTACCCCTTTTCGGGGCTTTACCAACGCGCCTTTGATGTGGATAGCGAAAGTTTTTTGCCAAGCGAGCAGCTTGAGGCCTATCGCGACCTCGGTATCAACGGTATTTGGACACAGGGCATTTTGTCGCAGCTGGCCGCGTTTCCGTTTGATCCGTCGGTATCGGCAGGCTATGAGAGCCGCCTGGAAAGAATGCGCGAGATGACCGAGCGACTTGACAAATACGGAATCAAACTGTATCTGTATATCAACGAGCCGCGCGCGATGCCGCTTGCTTTTTTTGATAAGCATCCCGAGCTCAAGGGTCAGGTGGTCGGCAAGTCCGCTTGCCTTTGTACCTCGACTGAGGCCGTGCAAAATTACGTGAGGGACGCGATCGAGGAGATCTGCCGTGCAGTACCGCTTCTCGGCGGATTTTTCACCATCACGCGCTCGGAAAACGTGACCAATTGCTATTCTCATTCGGCAAACGCCGACAGGGAATGCTCATGTCCGCGCTGCCGTGAGCGCAGTGTGGGCGAGGTGATCGCGGAGCTTCTTGGCTGTATGCTGGAGGGCGCGCGCCGCGTGAGCCCGAGCATTAAAATATTTGCCTGGAGCTGGCGATGGGACGAGAACGTGGAGGATATCATCCGCCGTCTGCCGAAGGAGATCATTCTGCTCTCGCAAAGCGAGCAGGATATGCCCTTTGAGATCGGCGGCGTTTCGGGCCGTGTGCAGGACTATTCGATGAGCATCGTAGGTCCCGGCGACAAAGCACGCGCGGAGTGGAGGCTGGCACGTGAGTGCGGACTTTCGGTCGGCGCCAAGGTGCAGGTCAACACGACGTGGGAGGCGTCCACCGTCCCCGCGATCCCCGTGGCACCGTCCGTCGAGCGGCATATGCAGGCGCTCGGAGACGAGGGTGTGGAGCATTTGCTTCTGAGCTGGACGCTTGGTGGCTATCCGTGCGCCAATCTGGCCGCGGCGGCCAAATATTTTTATGAGACATGCACCGCCGAGCCGCAGAATGAGGCGTTTGTGCGTGCGCAGGAGCAGTTTGCCGCCGCGTTTGCGGAGTTTCCGTTCCATTTGCGCGTGCTATATAACGGTCCGCAGAACGCGGGGCCGTCCACGCTTCTTTTTGAGAAGCCGACGGGCTATAAGGCCACGATGACCGGCTTTGCCTATGACGATCTGGAAAAGTGGCGCGCCATTTATCCGGTGGACGTTTTTGAGGAGCAGTTCCGAAGGCTTTGCGAGGGTTGGGCGCGCGGACTTGAGATGCTAAAGGGAGAAGAGGAGAGCGAGATCACGGTGATGGCCGAGGCAACGTACTGTCTCTTTAAAGCCTCGCTGAATCAGATTCGTTTTATCCGCGCCAGAGACGAGGGGCGTCCCTGCGATGCCGCGCTTGCGGCAAGAGAGGAGCTTGCCATCGCCGAGCGCATGCTTGTCCTTATGAATAAAAACGCCGCGATCGGCTACGAGGCGGCCAACCACTATTATTTTTCCAAGGGTCAGCTTGTGGAAAAGATCCTCAACTGTTATCACGTGATCAAGTACTTTGAATCCATATAAAAATTGACCGTCTCAATGGGAGACGGTCGATTTTTATGCTTTTTGAGGCTTTATTGCACGGTCGGGACGCCAGCGTCCGCTCTTCCAGCGCGCCACCGAAACCACGGCACGCGTGATCTCGTCGGCAGACACCGCGATGTAACAGCCGATAAGACCCATACCGCAGGTGATGGACAGGAAATAGGCAAGGCCAATGCCAATGACGAAGCCCGACACCGTGATGACGGCCGTGGTGAGATAGACGTCTCCCGTGGCCTTCAGGGCGTATTCGTAGACGTGGCTGACCGCGCGCGCCTGCTCGGCAATGATGTCCACGGCAAAAACGCCGAGGGCCAGAGCAAGGATGGCGGTGTTGTCGGTGAAGAGCGAGAGCAGGGGCTTTCGCAGAAGAAGGATCAGGAGCGAGACTGAGAGGTTGACGGGCACGGTTCGCTTCAGCACACGGATATTTTGGCGGCTTGCCTCGTCGTATTTGCCCGCGCCAAAGAGGCGTCCGACGATGATGGAGTTGGCCGTTCCCATGCCTTGACCGATCAGGAAGGCATAGCTTAAAATATCGTTGAAATAGACCCTTGCCGTGATCTCAAGGTCGCCCAGAAGGGCGATGAAGGACATCGTGAGCATTTGCACCAGGTGGTAGGAAAGGCCCGAAATGCCGGACGGAACGCCGATGTAAAGAATGCTTCGGCAGTGATGCCAGAAGCTGCCAAGACCGTGCGGCTTCTGCGGCCCAAGGCGAAGCCGAGCAAAGCAGAGAATGACGATAATAAGACCGATGGTGGTGGCTGTTACGCTTGCCGCCGCGATGCCGGCCACGCCGTGGATCGGCGAAAGCTCGGGGAAGAAGACCACGAGTACGCAAAGAGCAAGGTTGATCAGGTTAATGACGATGCCGACAAGGAAGGTGTATTGCGGGTAGCCGAAGCATCGCAGAATGCCAAGAAGCATACTGGACATGGCGGTGCATACCACAAAGGTCATTTGAATACGAAGATAGGTGAGCGCCCATTCGTACATCTGACCCGAGAGGTTCATGATCCCAATCAGCTGGGGACTCAGAAGAAAGAGAACGGGTGTGAGAATTGCGGCAATGATGAGGCACAAGCGGATCGCAACGTAGGTCGCCTGCTTGGCGTTATCCTCGTTTTTGGCACCGATGTGATTGCTGATGATGACCGATGCGCCTGCGCTTATGATCTGGAAAAAGAGAAACAAGAGGTTGATGAGCGTGCCTGCCGAGCCGACGGCACCTGCCGCGTCGTCCGAATACGCGCCGAGAATGGCGGTGTTGACCGTGCCCAGAAGGCGTGTCATAACGGCTTCGAAAATGATCGGAAGCGTCAGCGAAAGAAGCGTGACTTCCTTTATGCCAAAGCTTTTGTTGCTTTTGGAAGAACGAAACACGATAGGATTCCCCCGTTAAACCCAAAATTATCAGAGGACATTATAGTATATTTTTTGTCAGAAATCAAGAGGGTTTGGAAATCTTTCGTAAAATTATTGACAAGGATAGGGGTTTGTGCTAAAATGTACGGGCGCGGCAGGAAAGGCCGCGCCCGTATTTTGTTTACAAGAGGCGTTGACTATGAAGAAATTACCCATTCTTTACGTTATATTTGCCGGACTTGCCTGGGGAAGTGCCGGGCTTTTCGTGCACGTGCTCTCGGCACATTTTTCCTCGCTGGAGCTTGCGCTTACGCGTGCCTCGGTCAGCGCGATCCTTGCGCTTTTGGTGGCACTTTTCACTGACAGAAAAAGCCTTAAGGTCTCGCTCTCTCAGTTTTGGCCGCTTGCGCTGGCGGGGGGTGCCTTCTTTTCGATGGCTTCTTTTTACTATATGGGAATCCGCAACTCCTCGACCTCGACGGCGGCGGTCATTCTCAACATGGCACCCGTCTTCGTTATGGTCTTTTCCACGATCTTTTGGGGTGAGCATTTCACGCTCAAAAAGGGACTTGCCGTGGCGGCGGCCGTGGTTGGCTGTGCGCTTGTGACAGGCATTGTGGGCGGCATGGTCTTTGCGCCCATCGGTCTGCTTTATTCCTTTTTGTCCTGCATCAGCTACGCGACGTACAGCATTACGGTGCGCACGGCGGCCAAGCGCGGTGTGACGGCGGCGACCTCCAACACCTACATTTTCCTGATTGCCTCGGTCGTGGCGTGCTTTTTTGCAAGCCCCGGGGGTCTTATCCGGACGGCAAGTGGGCTTTCGCCGTGGATCACTCTGGCGCTTGTCGGCTTTGGCGCGGTCACGGGCTTTCTTGCCTCCTTCCTTTATACAAAGGCGATGGAGCGTTTGCCTGCGGGCGTTGTGGCGTCCATGTCGGCCATTGAGCCCTTGACGCTTACGGTAACGGGCATCGTATTCCTTCACGATACCGTTACGGTGTATTCTGCGATCGGTATGGTGATGATCCTCGGCTCGGTCTTTGTTCTGAGTCTCGAAAATCACGAAAATAAATAAAGGCAAGGTCAAGCCGTACGGCTTGACCTTTTTATGTGTTTTTGGGCGGTGGATTATGAAATTCTGTGACAATTTTTGAAAAATCACTTGACACGGGAACGCTTAGAGGGTAAAATGATTTCAACGTGATTTCTGTAAAAAGGAAAGGAATTGAAATATGAAATTTTCAGCAGCGGGCGACGCGATCATTCAGAGAAGAATTTACGAGGGATATGATTTTGGCGCCATCAAATCGGTGATCGACGAGGGCGATGCCAGATTTTTCAATCTGGAGACCACGGTCAACCGTGAGGGTGAGTGCTTTGCCTCGCAATTCAGCGGCGGCACGTATATTCGCACCAATCCCGAGATGCTGGAGGATATGAAGAAGTTCGGCTTCAACATGACCACCTTCAACAACAACCACGCCTTTGACTTTTCGTATAAGGGAATGGAAAAGACCATTGAGGCGCTGAACGCCGGCGGCTTTGTGCACGCGGGTGTGGGCAGAAATATGGGAGAGGCGAGCGCACCGGCTTATTTGGACACGCCGAGCGGACGCGTGGCTCTTATTTCCATCAACACCTGCTTTGAACCGTCGATGATGGCGGGCGGCGTGACCGAGCGTTTTCCCGGACGCCCCGGTGTGTTCGGTGTCCGTCACAACAAAAAGGTAGTCGTGAAGAAGGAGACCCTTGAGACCTTGCGCGACATCGCCAAGCGTACCATGCTCAACGCCGAGGAGGAGATGGAGATCCGTGACGGCTATAAGCTGCCCGTGCCCGAAAATCTTCTGTATTTCGACGGTACGCTTTTCGAGTGCGGGGAGAACGAGGGCGTTTACACCTCGGTACACGAGGGGGATATGAAGCGCCTGGAGAAGTCGATCGCAGAAGCGAAGTTCCTGGCGGACGCGGTGTTGATCTCGGTGCATTCGCATACGCTGAAGGGCGACAACAAGGAGGATCCTGCCGACTTTATCGTGGAGCTGGCGCACAAGTGCATTGATGCGGGTGCCGATGCCATCATCGGTCACGGTCCGCATCTGCTTCAGCCCATCGAGGTATACAAGGATAAGCCCATTTTCTACTCGCTTGGCGACTTTATTCTGGAGCTTTACAGCGTGCCCGTAGCCCCTGCTGATTTCTACGGCAAGGTGGGGATGCACCACGAGGCAGGCGTTCACGAGTTGCTTCGCACGCGCTCGAAGGAGTTTACCATTGGTCTTATGGAGCAGAGAAAGATGCTGCAGACCGTCATTCCCGTGTGGGAGATGGAGGATGGAAAGCTGACAAGCCTCAAGCTCTTCCCACTTGAGGGTAAAATGCGCGACAAGGGCAATAAGAACGAGATGGGACTTCCGTTCCCTGTGGAGGACGACGACATTTTCGAGCGCCTTTCGGTGATGTGCAAGCCCTATGGCGTAAGCATGAAGAAAAACGGCAAATTTATCGAATGTGAATGGTGAGAAATATGTTTGATGCAAAGAGGATAACACAGGAGTGTGTGGCGTGGATCCGCGAGTTCTTTGAGAAGAACGGCAAGGATTGCAACGCCGTGGTGGGCATTTCGGGCGGCAAGGACAGCTCTGTGGTGGCGGCACTGTGCGTAGAGGCGCTTGGTAAGGAGCGCGTGGTCGGTGTGCTGATGCCCTGCGGCGAGCAGCACGATATTGATTGCGCCTATCAGCTGGTCGACCATCTCGGTATCCGCCGCTACGAGGTCAACATCAAGGGAGCTGTTGAGGGCATCAAGGCGGCGTTTCCCAAGGATCTGCCGATGACCGAGCAAGCGAGAAACAATCTGTCACCGCGTATCCGTATGAGCGTGCTTTACGCCGTCTCGCAGAGCGTGAACGGACGTGTGGCCAACACCTGCAACCTCTCAGAGGACTGGGTAGGCTATTCCACGCGCTACGGCGATTCGGTGGGCGATTTCAGCCCGCTCTCAAGACTGACCGTGCAGGAGGTCAAACAGATCGGCCGCGTGCTTGGACTCCCCCAAAACCTTGTGGATAAGACCCCCATCGACGGACTTTGCGGCAAGACCGACGAGGACAATCTCGGCTTCACGTATGCCGAGCTTGACCGCTATATCCGCACGGGTGAGATCGAAGACAAGGAGAAAAAGGCCATCATCGACCGCAAGCACGTGATGAATCAGTTTAAGCTTGAGCTCATGCCTTGCTTTGAGCCAAACATATAAGGAGACAATACTATGGAAAAGCTTTATAATGCAGAAACAAAGATGTATAAGGGCTACCCCGAGCTTCGCAAGCTGGGTGTGGTCGGCAAGAACACGGAGTCTACGCCTTTTGTTTGGAACGGCGTGGATATGAGAATGGAATCTTGCTACAAGGAGGGACCGACGCACGCGGTCATTCGCGAGCGCGAGAGCGGAAAGATCCTCTCTACCGTCGGTGAGAACGAGTTTTTCTACTCCTTCTACATGGAGAATGGCACGGCGTACGTGCTGGGTACCAAGGTGGAGGAGCCCATCAAGAACACCATTATGATCTACGAGAGCACCGACCTTGTGAACTGGAAGGGAAGAAAGCTTCTGGACAATCCCGGCTGGAACTACTTCAACACTTCGCTGACCAAGGGCCCCGACGGCTACGTGCTTCTTATCGAGGCCAACCAGCCCTTTGAGTACAGCGGCCCCGGCCCGTACGATTTTACGCTGTTCTTTGCCACCTCCAAGGATATGGTGCATTGGGAGCATATGGACCCCAATCTCGGATTCTCCAAGGAGAGATATATGGGCGGCCCCTGGTTCCACTACTCGAACGGCTGGTATTACCTCATTTCGGTGACCAAGCTTCCGCTCAAGCGTTACACCAACTGCATTTACCGCACCAAGGACTTCCACGACTGGGAGGCGGGTATCTACAATCCCATCATGATGCCGAGCAACATGGACCGCGTGATCAGCCCCCTTGCTCACGGACTTACCGAGGAGGATATGCAGACCATCGCCACGCACTTTATCATCAATAACAGCGATATCGATATGTGCGATTGGAAGGACGGCAAGACCCTTATGGTCTACAACACCGGAAACCAGCTTGGTACCGGCTTCCTTGCCGAAGCGGTCTACGACGGCACGATGGATCAGTACCTCGCCGCTTGCTTTGATGAATAAACAAAAAAAGCTTGAGTCAATATTTGACTCAAGCTTTTTTTAATTTGAAGAGCGTTGCTGCTTGGTATGCTTGCGGTGGTTGGACCAATATTTACTTGGGGTTTCGTCGATGATCATCTTAAAGCCGCGGTTGAAGCTGCGGATGTTGTTGAAGCCGCACTCGAAGGCAATCTCGGAGAAGGAGACCTCGCTGCCCGATTCGGCGGCAAGCTCAATGAGTCTGGCCGCGTGGAAAATACGAAGGCGGATGAGGTGGTTGGCAAAGCCCTTGCCGGTCTGCTCCTTGACGATGCGGCTGAGGTAGCTCTTATTGTAGCCAAGCGCTCCCGCAACCGACTCCAGCGAGATGGGCTCAAGGAAGTGCTGGGAGAGGTATTTGAGCACGACGTCGCCAAGCTCGGTATTCTCGGTGTCGCCGTTTTCCTCCACAAGCGGACAGTGGCGGTCGATCTGCGAAAGAAGCAGATAGATGGTTCCCATTTGCTCGGTCTCCGAGACCGAGGGA
>CAJGDZ010000011.1 GCA_904502055.1 uncultured Clostridia bacterium
CCCATGTAATCGTGCTCGGTGTCGGTCTCGAAAAACTGACGGATCAAGCGGGGACGGCGCAAAAACAGGGTTTTCCACGTTTCTTCATCGGCGTCCGAGAAGGCGTAAAAATCTGTGCCGTAGAAAATGCGATTGCGGTAGCGGAGAAGGAAGTCATGCCAATATTCCCAATCCTCAAGCATCTTGAAAAATTGCTCGCCTCCGGGGGTGATGTCGAAATAGGTGTTCGGGTAGGCTCCGAGAAAGCGCTCGGCGTTCTCCTTTTCGCCCATAAAGAAGCCGAAATGTGCGGCCGCCAAACGGAGCTTGGGAAACTTGTCAAGCACGCGGAAAACCTCTGCGGTGATCTCGTCCTTTGTGGGGTAGGTCTCGTCGTACACGCGCCCTGCGCGGATGGCATGGATGCTTGCCTTTTCTCTATCCCAGTTTTCTGCGGGGTTGGCAAAATGAATGGTGATCGGGTATCCGTTTTTTTCCATAAAGGCATAGAAATCGTCAAAGATCTCATCGTCCAATCCAAATCCGCGTGCCTTAAGGAGGGAGGGGTAGCCCTCCAGCATCTTGATGCCGTCAAAGCCGACCGAAAAATATTCTTCGGCCTGTCTTAGAAAATCCTTTTTGACCGCCTCCCGATCGGTGTAATCCGAAGGGTGCATAAGCCCCGCGAAGGCATAATGATCTTCGCCAAAGACGTGCTTGAAAAAGAGCATCTTGAGGTTCTGCAAATGTTCGGTATGCACGATACCGTCGGGGCCCGCCTCGTGCGGCACGCTTAAAAAGCAGCCGCCCTCGGTCCCGGTTTGCTCGAATTCCTTTTTCAGGATTTCGACCGCCCTTTTCAGCGGCACCTTCAAGAGATGGTGAATGTGTGCCTCAAATACCTTTTCCATGCTTATGCCTCGAAGGAAGTCTTGAGATTTTCGGTCATGATCTCGACCTCGCCGTGGGCGGGGACGTACTTCATGTCCACGCCGATGTAGGAGAAGCGCTCCATCGGAACGTCAAATTCCACGCGAAGGCTCTCGCCCTTGGGAATATGTACGCGCCTATAGTCGACCAGCTTTTTGATCACAGCGGAAACCAGCTTTGTGTGTACGTTGTGGGCAAAGATGAGAACGCTGTGGTCGGCGTCATAGTCGCCGATATTTTTAACCGTGACCGCTACGCGGCATACGTCGCCGGTTTTCTCTGCCGTCAGATCCTCATACGCAAAGGTGGTGTAGGAGAGACCGTGACCAAAGGGAAAGAGCGGTGTGGGGGATGCAAATACGTAGTCCTTGCCCGGTTTTTCGGGGCTGCCGGGACGTTTATACAGAAGTCCCTTGCCCTGGCGGTAGTGGTTGTAGAAGCAGGGAAGGTGTCCGGCCGAGCGCGGCACCGAGAAGGGGAGACGGCCCGAGGGGATAACGTCACCTGCCAGCATATCGGCCACAACGGGGTTGCCCTCGCAGCCGACGCCGTATGTCCAGAGAACGGCGTTGCAGAAGGGAAGCTCATCGGTGATCGACATGGGTTTGCCCGAGTAGATCAAAAGCACGATGGGCTTGCCCAGCTTTTCCAGCTCCTTCAGAAGGCGTTTCTGTGGGAAGAGCAGATCGGTGTCGGCCATATCCGCACCCTCGCCGCAGGTGTGTGCCCAGTCAAGGTCATGGGTCTCGTCGCGCTGCTCGCCAACGCCGGCGTCACCGCCGAATACGCCGATGGAGTTGTGTCCGCCCGCAAAGACGATCACGTCGGACTCCCTCGCAATGCGGAGTGCCTCCTCCACCATATTCTCCTCATAGAGCGCGAAGCCGCAGCCGCGCGCGGTCTTTACGTTTTCCGCGCCGAACTTCTCTTCCATAGCCTGCTTCAGAGGCATCGCTCTCTGTGCCACGCAGTCGACGTCCTTGTCGGCGTCGCGGTAGTTGTAATAGGTGTACGAGCCGAGCTGTGCGATCTCGGCGTTCGGGCCGATGAGGGCGATGCGTTCGCCGCCCTTCAAGGGAAGTGTGCCGTCGTTCTTGACGAGAGTCAGGCCCTTTTCGGCAATCTCACGCGCCAGCGCTCTATGCTCGGGGGTATAGACCTTTTCACGCCAGGTGTTTTCGTCGCAATAGGGATTTTCAAACAGACCGAGCTTGAATTTCATGGTCAGCACGCGGCGAACGGCACCGTCAAGGCAATGCTCGTCCATTTCGCCGTTTTTGATGGCTTCCAGCGTCTGCTCGCCGTAGGCAAGGGCGCGCGTGGCCTCCATATCGACCATATTTTCAAGGAAGAGCTTGCCGGCCTCCAGCGGCGAATCCACGGTCTTGGTGACGTTGCAGAGAAGCCAGGAAGCGCCGTAGTCGGTAATGACCATACCGTCAAAGCCAAGCTCCTTGCGGAGAACGTCTACCAGCCAGTAGTGGTTGGCGTGCATCGAAAGACCGTCCATCTCGGAGTAGGTGGGCATGGTGCCCATAATACCGGCCTTGACACAAGCGGCAAACGGAGGAAGCATAAACTCGCGGATCTCGCGCTCGCCCATATGGGCCGGCGACATATTCAGACCGCTTTCGGGCGAGCCGAAGCCGATGTAGTGCTTCATGGTCGCGCCGATGCCGTTGTTCTGAAGGCCGTGCACCATCTGCTCGACCATCTTGGTGACAACGAGGGTATCCTCACCGTAGTTTTCCTCAGCTCTGCCCCAGCGCGGTTCGCGGAGAAGGTCACAGTTGGGGGCGTACATCTGGTTAAAGCCGCACGCCTTGGCTTCCTTTGCCTCCGCCTCGGCCATCTTATAGGCGTAGCCTTCGTCAAAGGTGGCCGCAATACAGCCTGTGGTTGGAAACACCGTCATCATCGGAACGGAGCCACCGTGAGTGCCCTCAAGTGCCACGAGAAGCGGAATGCCAAGACGCGTTTGGTTCATACAGTATTCCTGCATACGGTTGATATGGGCAGGGTCGAGGTCACGGAAGGTATAGATCGAGCCGTCCATACGCGCCTTGCCCTCAAGCATCTCGTTATAATATTCTTCAAAGGTTGCCACGCTGCCGGGGCAATGAAGCTGTTGTAATTTTTCCTCAACCGTCATTCGAGACAGGAGGTCTTCGACACGCTCGGGAATCGGGAGGTCGGGGTTTTTGTATTTCATTTCTTCCATCGTTCTTCTCCTTCGCTATTGGATTTTGTAATTTTATTATATCGCAGTTTGTTTTTATATACAAGGGAGAAATTTATTCTACTTCCTTTGTTTTTAGCACAAAATTACTTTTTTTCTTTCGCGGTTTTTTTCTTGTTTTTCTGTAAGAGGCTTGACAAAGCAGGCGGAATTTGTTATGATAAAATACGGATATAAAATTTCTGCATCACCTTGTTTTTGGGGGATTTATGGAGCTTACATTTTACATTCACCGAAATAAAACCGACAACTATAAATTGATGCCCGAGCCCATTCCGTTCCACGAGCTTGTTATCGTTTTACAGGGAAAAATGTACTATGAGATCGACGGTGAGGAAATCGAGCTGAACGACCGCGATATTGCTTACATCCCGTTTGGACACGTGCGTTCACGTAGGCTGTCGCCCGAGCCGCCCGACTATGTCAGTATGCATTTTGTGAGTGATGAGCCGTTGCCGTTGCCGCTGAAAATGACCAACGTGGTGCACGGCTGTGTCCCGCACCTGATCGCCGCCACCGATTCGGCTATGCGCCGTTTCGGTCAGCCCCGTTTCGGTGAGCGTCCGATTCCGCTCATTGATCAGCTGATGCGAACGCTTGTGGATTATTTGAGGTTGGAGCTGTCACGGCCGAGGGAGTCCGGCTACGTGAAAAAAATGAAACAATATATGACCGAGCATCTGTATCTCCCCTTTCAGGTAAAGGAGCTGGCGGAGTATATGTCGATCAGCCCGTCCTACTGTCACGCGGTTTTCAAAAAGGAGACGGGGGTTCCCATTATGACTTATTTCAACAGCCTCAGACTCCAGGAGGCGAAAAATCTTTTGGTGCTTGGCGGTCACTCGCTTTCGGATATTGTGGAGGTGCTCTGCTTCTACGATTATAACTATTTCTCGCGTATTTTCAAAAAGCATTTCGGGATCACACCGGCACAGTATAAGAAGCAGCTGTACAGTCTCGGTTAGCAAAAGCAAGGCGGCGTCCATGGACGCCGCCTTGCTTTTTTTAATAGTCGATTCCCTGGATCCAGAGAAGGGTAAAGCAGGATGACCAGTGGAAATCGGTGATCGAGTGGGTCCTCTTGCGCCAGTTGGGCTTTTTGAGCGCCTTGTTTTTGCGGTCGCAAAGCCAGGGCGCCACCTTGTCCTCGGGATCATAGAACTCGTAGATCGAGCCGCACTTTTTATACCATTTGAGAACGGTCTCCAGCGTTTTCTCACGTAAGGTAGCCGCGATCTCGTCATAGCCGTAGCGCTTAAGGCCCAGATATACGAAATAGTTGAGATTGAGCCAAACGCCGCCGCGCCACATATCGGTGGAATACATCGGATGCTTTTTGGAAACGGTGGCCAGCGGCGTGTTTGTCCAGAGGAGGCTCGGGTCGGTGAGTGTTTTTACCATCTTTTCTGCCTGCGCCTTTGTCGGCACACCTGCCAGGAGCGGGAAAAAGCTGGAGGGGGTGAGCACCTTTGTCAGCTTGCCGCTCATCAGACGGTCGTAGTACACGCCGTCCTCCTCGTCCCACAGAAGCTCGTTCATTTTGGTCTTGACGTTTTCGGAGACGTTCATCCATTTTTCGGCGCTTGCGGTGTCACCCAGCTCGGCGTAGATCTTGGAAAGATAGAGCGCGTCGTGTACCATAAAGGCCGAGAAGTCCACGGCGTCCATTTCCTCGGTGAATTCAAAGCGAGGGGAGTTGTCCTGACCCGATTCGCCGCACTTGGATTCGGTATATTCCGGCTCGGTGAACCATTCAAGAAGGCCATTTTTGTTGGCGTCGCGGTTTTGCATATCCCAGGTCAGATAGCGGTCAAGCGAGCCGACGCATTCCTTCAAAAACGCCTTGTCGCCCGTCTTTTGGTAGACCGACCAAACGCCCCACGCCAGCACCTGCGGCTGAGTCATATCGGTGACGCCGTCGGGCGTCATGGTGGCTCCGATCAGGCCGTTTTCCCTTTGCATCGAGAATACGGCTCTGAGCGCGTCCTTGGCAAGCTCGCCGTTGTAGGTCACGATCGACATGGCGTGAAAGACCGAATCCCACAGCCACATATGGCGGTGCGGTACGCGGTCGGGCGTGGTCCAACGGCAGGGAATGTTGCCGGTGGGCGAATAGACGTTGACCTTGTTGACCGCGAGTGCCTTGTAATACAGGCGCTCGTAGCGCTTGTCGCGGCACTTGGGCATATTTTTGAAATAGGTATATCGAGACGCCTTGAGTGTTTCGATATCGGTGTTCATATAGTGGAAGGCGTCGCCGCGCGCCAGCGACCAGTTGGCCGCGTGGCTGATGACGAACTTATGGAGGCCGTTTTCCATCGGTTTATGGTAGACCGCATAGGCGTTTTGGCCGCGGAACCACACGTCGATGCCGCGCGTGATGCGGTGGCCGTGCTTGTGTTGGCTTGTGAACACGGGAAGCACGGGGCTATAACCCACCAGCACGTCCGCGCTCACAAAGGCAATGTAAAAATCGCCGCTCCCGGTTTTGGCGTCCACAAAGTCTCCCGTGACCGCGCGGAAGGATTTTCTGCCCGCAATGGGGAAGGAAAAGCGCACCCATTCGCCGTTTCCGAACTCGAATTCCAGCGGTTTGTGCGTGGTCTTTCCGATAAAATCGTTATAGTAGCGGTTTCGGCCGTCGATGCCCGAAAAGCCGAACAGATGCCCGTAGCCCCAGATGTTGTTCAATTTCATAGGTTTTCTCCTTTGGTCGTGTCATCGGACGCGTTTGTTGTCTCCATTATAGCACAAAAGTGAGCGGAAGCAAGTGAGAATCTTATTTTCTTCGGTGCTTTTTTAGCACAAAATAACTTTTTTGTTCGCCTCAAAGGAACGGGAGTGCACGTGCAACGTTGAACGGAAACAAATCAAAAACACATTTTTCAGCCCTTTTCTTTGTGCAAAATCCCAAACGGGAATAACGTTGACCAAGTAAGATTTAGATCGAATTTTGCGGCTTTTGACG
The DNA here is from genome assembly GCA_904502055.1 of uncultured Clostridia bacterium. Classification (GTDB taxonomy): domain Bacteria; phylum Bacillota; class Clostridia; order Oscillospirales; family CAG-272; genus RGIG8775. The sequence goes on from CAJGDZ010000011.1 coordinate 6,117, forward strand.
TTGCAAAAAAACACATTTTGCCTTTGCTCGGTTTGTGGAAACCGACAAAAAACAAAAACCCCGACAAAAAAACCGAAAAGCCCCTTTACAAGGGGGGAGAGATATGGTAAAATGAATTTATAGAATTGCGCGCGGACTGTGGCGCAAAAAAAGGGAAAAGGAGTAAAATTATGATGAAAGCAACCAATGCGGCAAGAGTGGTTCGCCTGCTTATGGCGACGTTTCTTGTGGCGATCGCCCTGCTTGGCTGTATGCTTACGGCCTCGGCGGATGACCTTACGTGGAATCTGCTGACCGACGTGGACGCCGGCTATACGGTGGTCGATATCAACGAAAAGCCGGACGAGCGCGGCAAGGTGTGGCGCGAGGAGTCGGACGATTTCGGCCCTTACATTTATAACGCCAACGGAAGAATGGGTGCTCTCCAGATCAATGACGAGCAGAACATTTTTGGATCGTATCAGACCTTCTCGGTCGAGGGCGATTTCTATTTTGACGCGTTCCCCACGGGTATGCGTGACGGTAAGTATACACCCGAGGACCGTCCCTTGTCCTTCATTTGTTGGATATACAACGATTTGAGTGGAAATGCGGTCAACTTTAACGCGATCCGCTTGGACAGCCAGGGATATATTTACACCAATACCACCGGTAGCTCCAAGACCAACGTGCGCGTTCCTGCGGGAAAGTGGGTCAACATTCGTTGCGTCTTCACGCCCAAGAGCGGTCAGTGTGAGATGTATATCGACGGAGAGAAGGAGCTTGACTTCATGATCGCGGCTTTCGACCACGAGACACGTATCTCGGGCGCGATCCGCTACTTCGACTCCTTCTATTCCTACAAAGCAAGAATGAAGAACCTCATCGTGAAGACCGACAGCGATTACGTGATCGGTAAGCGCGTGGAGGAGGCGGCCGATTTCGTTGGTTATCAGACCACCAAGGCCAAGGACGATAGCTTCTCGCTGCGTACGCTGATGGGCTTGAACAGCACCGAGTTCAACCGCGTCGGTTATGAGATCCTTGCGCTGGAGATGGACGAGGACGGCAACGTCTTTGCCGATACGTATGCCGGCCGCACCAAGGTGGTGTATGAGTCGGTCAAGGATGCGGCAGGGAACGCCTTCGGTGCCAAGGACACGTTTGGATACGATTATGTGGCGGCGGTCGAGGTGACCGATCTTCCCGAATATCCCGAATACGGCTTTTTGGAGCTGGTTGTCCGCCCCTACGTTTTAGGAATGAACGGTATTCGCGTTTACGGCAAGGCCACCATTCTCGTTTACAGCGGTGAGACCGATGACGAGGGCTATCCGGTCTGCGTGCGCCGCGACGACCGCTTCTTCAAGGTGACGGCAAGCGACGATACGCAGGTGTATGACGCTCCCGAGTATGCGGTGGCAGACTTTGGCTCCACGGATGTTCTTCAGGCCAAAAATATGGATGCAAGCAATGCGGCACCGCAGAGAGCCTCGTACTTCAAATTCGTGCTTCCCGCCGACATTGCCAAGGCGGCCGAGACCGCGGCCTCGGCCAAGCTTTACATCTGCGTGCAGAACCTTGACAACCGCAATCCCGCGGAGCAGCTTTACGACCTCATTGTGCACGCGACGGGCACCGACTGGAGCGAGCACACGCTTAACGTAAAGACCCGCTCCGCACAGGCTCCCGTGCAGGAATACATCGGTCAGACGGCCGTGCAGGACGATCTTTACTTTACGGTGGATATCACCCAGTATCTGCGCGAGCAGATGCTCAACGACGACGGCTCGATGACGGTGTCCTTCCGCGTGACCACCGAGGGTCACTCGGACGCCAAGCTGGTTTACCTGCACTCCAAGGAGTCCAAGCTCGGCCTTGTGCCTTACATCGAGATCGTAACCACCACCTACGAGCATCCCGTTAACATTGAAAAATACGGCAACGACGGCTATGAGCCTTGGGGCTATGCGGAATATCTCACGGACTGGTGGTTTGACGACGTAAGAGATAAGCTCTGTCCTATCGACGAGAACGGAAACAAGATCTATTACGAGATCGACGATTTCAACGCCAACGGCTACGGTGCTACGGTAGCGACGGGCGACTTCACGGTGGAGATGCCCTGGCAGCAGACGCAGTGGACCGAGACGGGTATTCTTCCCGTGGAAAGATGGAAGGAAAACCGCTTCTCGCGCACGCTCAGCACGCTGGGTACCAGCACCGCAAACGCTTTCCTTGAATCCGAGTATGCGGATTGGATCGCCGAGTATGACAGCTATGGCGGCATTACCAATGCCGGCTTTACGGGTACGGCAACCGGCTTCTTCCACGTGGAGCATCACGGAGGCAGACCTTACATCATCGACCCGCTGGGCAATCCCTATTTTGCCATCGGTATGAACGAGGTTATCATCCGCGGTACGCAGAACCAGCAGGACTACGCGCTTGCCAAGTTCGGCAGCAAGGAGGCCTATTATGCGGCGATGAGCGAGTCGCTCCGCGGTATGGGTGTCAACACCACCGCGGCGGGAAGCGCCATTGAGGAGCTGATGGCGATCGAGAACGGCCTCAACTTTATCATCAGTCTTGATGGTGTGGGCTCTTACATGAAGACACTGGGACGTACCGCGCTTGCCGAGGGTCTTATGCCCTTCAACAACACGCGCTGTGCCTTTGACCCCGGTCTTGAGAGATATGCGCGCAAGGCCATTACCCGTACGTTGGAGCAATACGGCTACGCCGATAATCCCAGAATTTTCGGTTACACGACCGATAACGAGCTTCCCTCCGAGCTCAATATGCTGGATAACTACCTGACGCTTGATCCCAAGGAGGAGAACACCAACGCTTTCTCGTACGCTACGGCTTGGACCTGGCTTGCCAGAAGAATGAACGATCCGTATCCGACGCTTGAGAAGTATCTGGCGTCGCCCGAGCTTGAGGAAATGCGCCTGGAATTCCAGGGCTTCTGGTACGCGAGATACTACGACGTGATGAGCCGCGTGATCGGTGAGCTTGCTCCCAATCAGATGTATCTCGGCTCGCGCGCTAACCTCAACGCGCTGACCGAGGAGTGGATCATTCGTGCCGCAGGCCACTATACCGATATGATCACCGCCAACCTTTACGGCGGTATGAACCCCTCGATCGATACGATCACCAACCTTTACCGTTACTCCGGTGTGCCTTTCATGGTTACCGAGTTCTTCGCCAAGGGTGCCGATGCGATTGACGCCAACGGCTTTAAGCTGGCAAACTCCACCGGTGCGGGCATTCTGGTTCAGACCCAGAAGGACAGAGGAGAATACTACGAGCACTACGCGCTGGCACTTCTCGAGTCTAAGGCGTGTGTGGGCTGGACCTGGTACCGCTTCCGCGACAACGACCAGAGCCTGTTTAAGCAGATCGATACGGGCAAGACCCTGTATATGGCATATGTAATGTACGGAGCTAACGCCGCTCCCGTAACCTTTGCGGACAAGGACGGTAACGTTTACACCACCGCTCGGGTCGGCTTCTACGACACCATTTACTCCGGTGACGGTATGGCGTCCAACCAGAACGTAAACAAGGGTGTCTACAACAGCACGTTCTCCTCGACCGTTACGGTCTATACCTACGACGCAAGCGGCAAGCTGATCGCTTCGATGGGCTATGACGTACAGGATCCCGAGACCGAAACACTCGCTGCGGGTACGGTTTTGAAGGATCTCAGAGAGGATAAGACGTATACGATCGGACGCGTTGAAAACGCGGACGGCGGCTACACCGAGACCGTGCTTACCGTCTTTGAGGGTAAGTACATCGCGCTTGCTAACTCTATCAAGCAGATCAGCAGCCGCGTGATGGGCCTTGTGGGCTACTTTGACGCAAAATAACAGATTTTCTTTGGGGCTGAGTCGATGACTCAGCCCCTTTTCTTTTTCAAACTCTGATATGCGGAATGGGTGGAGAGGGAGACGGAAGGTGAAAAATTTTTGTGATTTTTCACAATATTGAAAAAAGCACAAAAAAACTATTGAAATTTTATCTTTTTTGTGATATTATGTAAAAGAATTCATCTGTTATAACATTTTCGCTTTTCGTGTCTGCGGACAAAAAAGTAGAAAATGCAATAAAAATAGTTAAAAAATGCATTCCCACGGCATTCTTAGTGTGGTATACTGTGGGAAAGCCTTTCGCTTTCAGAAGTGTCATCTTTGTTTATACACGATCCGAAAAAATTTACGTAAGGAAGGAATCTTATGAAACGAACGAACAACAAACACATTTCGAGGCTGCTTTTTGCGGTGGTGCTTGTGGCGCTGACGCTGGCCGGCCTTATGGTCTCGGCTTCGGCGGCAGACCTTGAGTGGAATCTTCTGACCGATACCGAGGCAGGCTATCGCGTCGAGGATATGCACAGCAAATGGGAGCGCGGTACCGAGGAAGACGGTACGGTTTACATGAAGAATACGAGTAACAAGGGTGGCGCGCTTTACATTTATGACGACCAGAACATTCTGGGAAGCTACCTGACCTTCTCGCTGGAGGGTGACTTTTACTTTGAAAGCTTCCCCCAAGGTCTGAGAGATGGCCAGTATACGCCGGATGAAAAGCCGATCTCCTTCCTCTCTTGGAACTACAGAGACAAGGCAAGCGGAAACATTGCGGCGTGGAATGCCATCCGTCTGGACAGCCAGGGCTACATCCATACCAAGGCAGACGGCACGGAGAAGACCGACGTTCAGCTTGAGACCGGCAAATGGTACAACATCCGCTGCGTATTCACGCCCAAGAGCGGCTTCAGCGAGATGTTTGTTAACGGCAAAAAGGTTCTGGACTTCACCATTACCCGTTTTAACCCCGACAAACACGTTTCGGACGCGGTCCGTTATTTCGATGGCTACTACGAATGGGGTGCTACGATGAAGAACATCATCGTAAAGACCGATAGTGACTATACCATCGAGCTCAAGCGCGAGAGCTCTGCCGACTACATCGGCTACCAGACCACCAAGCCCGAGAGCGGCGCGTTCTCGGCGCGTATGGTTCTCGGTGTGAACAGCACCGACTTTAACCGCGTGGGCTATGAGGCGCTGGTGCTTGTTAAGGATGAGGACGGCAATGTCCTGAGCGATCCGCTTTCACTTCGTGTCAAGGAGATCTATGAGACGCTCACCGACGCGTCAGGGAACACTTACGCCATCAAAGAACTGTATGATTACAACTACGCGGCAGCTTTGGAGATCCACGACCTGCCGCTGGAGCCGACGGGCGATTACTTCGAATTGGTGCTTCGCCCCTATGTTCTCGGCATGGACGGTATTCGCCGCTACGGTGTAGCCGCTACCTTCATTTACAACGGTGAGATCGATGACGAGGGCTATCCGCTCCTTGCCATTCAGAACAACAAGCGTTACACGGTTGAGGCCTCCGACGATACCTTTATCTACAAGGGCGGTATAGAGCTTGAGACCAAGGACAACGGCGCGGAAAAGCTGCTGGTTGTCCGTAACCCCGGCAATGAGAATACGGGCCAGTTCCGTGCGGCTTACTTCAAGTTCACCCTTGAGCCTCGCGTGCTTAAGGCGCTGGAGACCGCTACGGCGGCCAAGCTCCGCATTTACATCAAGAGCCACGAGACCAACATGAACCGTAAGGGCTATGATATGATCCTGCACGGTGCGGGCGCCGATTGGGACGAGCATTCGCTCAATTACAACAACCACAGAACATTGGCACCCACCTTTGAGGAGCTCGGACGCGGCGATTATGAGCTGGGAAGCTATTTCACGGTGGACGTTCTTCCGTACCTTCAGGAGCAGATGATGTACAACTACAGCGAGGACGGCTCGCTGTCGGTGGCCTTCCGCCTCATGAACGAGGGACACGACGATACCATTGCGGTGCTTGTCAGCGCCAAGGAGTCGGGCTACATTCCGGTCATTGAGCTGGAAAACTCGATGTATTACCCGGTTCTTAACCTCAACAAGGCCATCAACAAGGGCTACGAGCCCTGGGGCTATGCCGAGCACCTGGTGAACGAGTGGTTTGACGAGATCATAGATAAGGTGTATCCGAAGGATGAGAACGGAAACCTCATTTACCACGAGATCGACGATTTTGCTCCCGAGGGCTACGGCGCGACCGAGGCTACGGGTGACTTTACCCGTGAGCTTATCTGGAAAAACGGCACGGTCTGGGCCAACAACGCCGCCACCGGCTACAAGGTAAAGGAGAGCGACTGGAACACGATACGCTTTGCGCGTACGCTTTCGACGCTGGGAACCAGTGCCGCGGTTGCCTTCCTTGAGACCGATCTTGCCGAGATGATCGCCGAGCACGATATTTACGGTGGTATCACCAACGCCGGCTTTACCGGCGAGGCTACCGGCTTCTTCCACACCGAAAAGCATGGCGGCAGAGTCTACGTCATTGACCCGCTTGGCAATCCCTTCATCGCGCAGGGTATCAACACGGTGGTGCTGGGTGACTCGCAAAATCACCAGGACTTCTCCATCACCGGCTACGGCCTTGAGGAGGTCTATTTTGAGCGTATCACCAAGGAGCTTAAGGAGACCGGCATCAATCTGGCGGCGGTAAGCTCGCACGCCGATATGCTTAATGTGCCGAACGGTCTTCCCATCATTGTCAGCGTAAGCACCAACGGCAAATATATGAGCTCGATCGGCCGTCCGCAGGTCAGCGAGGGTGTGTTCCCCTATAACAACACCATTAACGTCTTTGACCCCGATTTTGTCAAGATGGCAAACGAGACGGCGGCTATGACCATTTCGGAGGGCGGCTATGCCGATAACCCCTTCATCTTCGGTTACACCTCGGACAACGAGCTTCCCTCGGGTGACGACATTTTGACGCGTTATCTGACGCTTGACCCCAAGGAGGAGCCCACCAACAGCTTCTCGTATGCAGTGGCGTGGACCTGGCTTAAGCACCGAATGGGAACCGAGTGCCCGACACTTGACGAGTACTATGAGCATCCCGATCTTCTGAAGATGAACAACGAGTTCCTGGGCTTTATCTACGCGCGCTACTACCGCGTGACGCGTGAGGCCATCGAGGTGCTTGACCCCAACCATATGTATATCGGCTCGCGTATCAACGGTACGCTTTACGATTGTGAGGACTTCCACAGAGCGTGCGGCTACTATCTGGACATCATTACGGCAAACCTCTACGGCGGTCTCAATCCGAGCGGAACCAGAATGACCGGTATGTATCGCAATTCGGGCATTCCGTTTATCGTGACCGAGTTCTTCGCCAAGGGCATTGACGCGATCGATGCCAACGGCTATCCGATGGCCAACTCGACGGGTGCCGGTATTCTGGTCAACACCCAGCAGGACAGAGCCGACTACTACGAGCACTATTCGCTGGCTATGATCGAATCCAAGGCCTGCGTGGGCTGGATCTGGTACCGCTTCCGCGACAATGACCAGAGCATCTACACATCCGAGGACGGCAGACGGTTTATTATGCTTCACATGGTTTACGGCGTGGGAGCACATCCCAACACGCTGATGGACGTGGATACCGGTGAGATCCTCCCGGCGGCGCAGGTCGGCACGCTGACCACCGTCTATAAGGGCGAGGGTCTGGCCTCCAACCAGAACGTCAACAAGGGTCTTTACAACGGCAACTTCTCTTCGACAGTGGTTATCTATGAGTATGACAACAGCGGCAAGCTGATCTCGTCGAAGGGCTATGACGTCGAGGATCCCGACAGCCGCGAGCCCGAGGAGGGAACTGTGGTCGTGGCCAAGGACGGCAGCGGCAGCTTTACGATCGGAAAGGCTGTAAATGCCGACGGCAGCTACACGGAGACCGTTCTTACGGCTTACAAGGGTCAGTACGTGGCGTTTGCCAATGCGATCAAAAACATCAGCGATCATATGATGGGTCTTATCACCTATTTTGACGCCGAATAACATACAAATCTCATCGGGCCCGATGTATATCGGGCCCGATTTTTCTTATGGCTTTTTTCTAAGTTTTTTTGTCTTTTTTTCTCTTTACAATTGAATTGGGCTGTGATACAATGTATAAGGTGTATTTTAGAAATTTTCCGCAAAAGGAGAAATGCGATGAAAAAAATGAACGCAAAAAGACGTGCTTTGGGCCTTCTTTTGCTCATGCTTTCGGTTTTGGCGATTCTTGCCGTTTCGGCGTCTGCCGCCGAGCTTGTGTGGGACGTGATGGCCGAAGAGGGAGACGGCTACCGCTTGGAGGATAAACATAACAAGTGGGAAAGCGCCACCGAGACGGACGGCACCGCCTATATGTATAACGTGGATAGCAAGAGCGGTGCGCTTTTGGTTTACGATGAGCAAAACGTGCTTGGCGGCTATTCGTCCTTTGCGGTGGAGGGGGATTTTTATTTTGAATCCTTCCCCTATGGTACGCGCGACGGCGCGACGGCGAGTGAGTCACCGCTTTCCTTCTTTTCTTGGATCTATGCGGATGCCAAAGCGGGAAGCACCTCAAAGTTCAATGCCATTCGCATTGACGATTACGGCTTTATCCATGCCGGCTCCGGCCGAACCGACGTAAAGCTTGAGCTCAAAGTCTGGCAAACCGTTCGCTGTGTCTTTGCTCCCGAAAGCGGTCGGGGTGAGCTGTTCCTTGATGGCAAGAAGAAGCTGGACTTTTCGTTTACCCCCTTTGATGCGACACTTTATGCCTCGCACGCCGTTCGTTTTTTTGACGGCTATTTCAACTGGAGTGCAAAAATGAAGAATTTGACGATAACGACCGACAGCGATTACGTGATCCGTCTGAAGCGCGAGGATGCGGCCGATTTTCTGGGCTATCAGGTGACAAAGCCCGAGGGCGGTACGTTTTCCGTTCGCACGCTCCTGGGTGTAGACTCCATAGTCTATGAGCAAGTGGGATACGAGGTGCTTTTGCTGGACAAGGATGCAAGCGGAGGCACGCTTGCCGAATCGATCTCGCGGCAGTGCAACCTGGTCTACACCGACGTGATGGATGGCGACGGCAACGTATACAACGTCAAGGCGCTTGCCGGCTACAACTACGTGGCGGCCATTCCGATCCCGGATATTCCGATTGAGCCCAGTGGCGTTTATACGGAGATCGTTATTCGCCCGTACGTGCTGAAGGACGACGGCGTTCGCCGCTACGGTCTCTCGACCTCGCTGATCGTTACCGGTGAGGTGGACGGTGAGGGCTATCCCGTGCTTGAGCTGCCGGAGAGCAAGCGATTTTCGGTGGGAGCTTCGGAAGACACTTACATTTATGCCGCACGCCCCGAGGAGGATTACGGAAGCGCGCTCAATCTGAGCATACGAAACACAGGCAGCGAAAGCTCGTCCTATTTCCGCGCGGCGTACTTTTCCTTTACACTGGACGCAAAGGCACTGCAGGAGCTGGAAACCGCCGTGTCGGCCAAGCTCCGCATCTGTATGACCGGGCACGAAAACGCTCCGACACGTGAGCAGTGTGAGATGATCCTGCAGGCGGTCGGAGGCGGCTGGGATGAGCACACTCTGAATTACGGCAATTACAAGACGCTGGCGCCAACCGGGGAGACGATCCATCAGGGCGCGTATACGCTCGGCTCGTATTTTACGGTGGATATTCTTTCCTATCTCAAGGAACAGACCCCGGCGAAGGACGGCACGCTGACCGTGGCCTTCCGTCTCTTTAACGAGGGCAACAGCAACGCCATCGTGGCGTCTGTCGGCTCGAAGGAATCCAGCAGTCCCCCTGTTATTGAGCTTGAAAAAACCATGTACTATCCGACGCTCAACCTTTCCAAGGGCAACAACAAGGGCTACGAGCCCTGGGGTTATGCGGAGCATCTGGTGAACGAGTGGTTCGACGAGATCGTGGATAAGGTCTACCCGAAGGACGAGAACGGCAACCTCATTTATCACGAGATCGACGAGTTTGCCCCCGAGGGCTATGATGCGACAACGGCTACGGCTGACTTCAACCGCGAGCTTTTCTGGAAGTACAGCTCCCCCTGGAACACCGATGCCTCCAAGGGCTATACCATTAGCGACACGGACTGGAGAACGACGCGCTTTGCACGCACGCTCAGTACGCTGGGCGGTTCCAAGTCGAACGCCTTTCTTGACAGCAGCTTCGCCGATACGCTCTCGACGTATGACGTTTACGGCGGCATCAGCAACGCCGGCTTTCAGGGGAAGGTAACCGGCTTCTTCCACACCGAAAGGATCGGGGAGAGAACTTACGTGATCGATCCGCTCGGAAACCCGTATTTTGCGCTGGGCATCAACACCGTGGATCTTGGTCACACCCAGAATCAAAAGGACTATACCCTCGAGGTCTATGGCTCTGAGCAGAACTACTATGAGAGCATGACGGCCGCGCTGAAGGCAACGGGAATCAACCTCACCTACGGCGGCGGAGCCATGCTTGACGTGGCGGACGGCCTTTCCTCCGTGATCGGTCTGAACGTTGTGCTCCCGTATATGTCCTCGATCGGAGCCGGCAGAAACAATTTCAGCAACGGCTTTGCGCACAATGATACCATGAACGTCTTCGATCCCGACTTTGTGACGGCGACGGACAAAAATGTGGCCGCGGCGATCACCGCCGGCGGCTATGCAAAAAATCCGCGCGTATTCGGTTATACGAGCGACAACGAGCTTCCCTCGGGAAGCGACCTTCTTCTTCGTTATCTGACGCTGGATCCCACCGAGCCGGTCAACAGCTTTTCGTATGCGGTGGCCTGGACCTGGCTGGCTCACAGAACAGGCAATCCCTGCCCGTCGCTTGACGACCTCCACACCTTTGAGGATGCGGCCAAGCTGAATGACGAATTTCTCGCATTTGTGTATGCACGCTACTACCGCGTGACCCGTAAGGCCATCGAGAAGGTGGATGCCAACCATATGTATATGGGCTCGCGTATCAACGGCACGCTGTATACCTGCGAGGATTTCCACAGAGTGTGCGGCTATTATCTGGATATCATTACCGCCAATCTTTACGGCGGTCTCAATCCGGTGGGCACGACGATCACCGGCTTCTACCGCAACGCGGGCATTCCCTTTATGGTGACCGAGTTCTTTGCCAAGGGCATGGACGCCATCGATGCAAACGGCTACAAGCTGGCCAACTCGACGGGAGCAGGTATTCTGGTGCAGACGCAGGCGGACAGAGCCGATTACTATGAGCATTATGCGCTGGCTATGCTGGAGTCCAAGGCGTGCATCGGCTGGGGCTGGTATTGCTTCCGTGACAATGACCAGAGCGTCTTTACCTCGGACGGCGAAAACCGTTTGATCATGCTGGATTGCTCGTACGGCGTGGGCGCCAAGGCCAACACCTTTATGGACGTGGCAACGGGCAAGATCCTTACGGCCGCAGAGGTCGGCGCGTATGAGGTGGTTTACAAGGGAGCCGATATTCACTCCAACCAGAACATCAACAAGGGTCTGTACAATGGCACGTTCTCCTCGACGGTTGCAGTCTATACCTACGATCAAAGCGGCAAGCTGATCGCGTCGGCGGCCTATGACGTGGAGCACCCCGAGAGTCGCAAGCCGGAGACGGGCACGGTTCTGACAGGCAAGAACGGCACCCGTTATACCGTCGGCACGGTAACCCATGACGATGGCGGTCATACCGAAACGGTGCTTACGGTATATAAGGGTCAGTACGTGGCGTTTGCCGATGCCATCAAGAACGTCAGCGATCATCTGATCGGTCTTGTGAAATATTTTGACGCGAAATAACAACATTCCCGGACTCGACGTTCGTCGAGTCCGAATTTTTATAACGTGGTTTCTCCGAAATCGATATCGTGTCTTTTTTCTAAGTTTTTGTGACTATTTTCCAGTTTACATTTGTTTTGGTTTATATTATAATTATAATGCAAAGATGTAAAATCTTTTACCAAGAAAGGAAAGATACCTATGAAACAGATGAGCAAAAGACGTATTTTTGGTTTGCTTCTGAGTCTTGTCCTTGTGGCGGTGACCCTTGTGGCGCTTTCCGTTTCGGTTTCTGCGGACGATCTTGAGTGGAATCTGCTGACCGATGTTGAGGCGGGCTACCGTATCCATGACTCATACAACGTATGGGAGCAAAAGACCGAAGAAGACGGCACGGTCTATATGGAAAATAAGGACAGCCGCTCCGGCGCCTTGTATATTTATGATGACCAGAATATCCTGGGAAGCTATCTGACCTTCTCGCTGGAGGGTGATTTCTATTTCGAATCCTTCCCCCACGGCGAGCGCTCGAACGGTGCAACGCCGAAAACCTCCCCGGTTTCCTTCCTTTGCTGGGTTTATAACGATACCAAGACCATGGGGGCGAGAACCTTCAACGCGCTTCGCATCGACGATGAGGGTTACATCTACACCGGTTACGGTGCAGACTCGAAGACCGACGTAAAGCTAGAGGCGGGCGTGTGGATGAACGTTCGTTGCGTATTCACCCCCAAGAACGGCTTTAGCGAAATGTTCATCAACGGCGAAAAGGTGCTGGATTTCTCCATCAAGCGCTACGATACGGAGACCGACTATTCGGGCTCGGTTCGCTATTTTGACGGCTACTATAACTACGACGTCAAGATGAAGAATCTGATCGTCAAGACCGACAGTGACTATACCATCGTGCAGAAGCGCGAGGAGTCGGCCGACTACCTCGGCTACCAGACCGCTCAGCCCGACGGTGGTACGTTTGACGCGCGCGTGGTTCTTGGTCTTAACGGAACCGAGCACAATCGCGTGGGCTACGAAGCGATCATTCTTACAAGAGACGATGACGGCTTTGTGCAGAGTGAGGTGATCTCCTACCGCGAAAAGACGGTTTATGAGACGCTGACCGATGCGGCAGGGAACACCTACAGCATCAAGGATCTTTACGGTTATAACTACGCGTCGGCTCTTGTAATAGAGGATCTTCCTCTTGAGCCGGTCGGCGATTATTTCGAGCTTGTGATCCGTCCTTACGTGCTTGGCATGGACGGCATTCGCCGCTACGGCTTGGCATCCACCCTCCTTTTCACGGGTGAGACGGATGATGAGGGATATCCGATCCTTCGCGCCCCGACCGAGAGCCGCTTCTCGATCCTTCCCACCGATGACACCAACATCGACGGTGCGCAGAAGACGGCAGACAACGGAAGCAAGACTGCCAACGTTATCCGAAATACGGGCAGCGAAGGCTCGAGCTTCTTCCGTTCGGCCTACTTTAAGTTTACCCTGACCGAGAAGGAGATCACGGCCCTTGAGACAGCGGCGGGAGTAAAGCTTCGTATTTGCGTTACGGGTCACGAAAACAACCCTTCGCGCAAGCAGTACGATCTGATCCTTCAAAGCGTCGGCACCGATTGGGACGAGCATTCTCTCAACTACAGCAACTATCAAACGCTGGCCCCTACGTATGAAACCATCTATCAGGGCCCGTATGAGGTCGGTGCATATTTCACGGTGGATATCCTGCCCTATCTTCAGGAGCAGCTGATGTACAACGACAGTGAGGACGGCACGCTTACCGTGGCCTTCCGTCTCCTGAACGAGGGCTTTAACGACACGATCGCGGCCTTCATCGGTATGAAGGAGTCGAGCAGTGCGCCTGTCATTGAGTTTGAGACCTCGATGTACTATCCGATCCTCAACCTTTCCAAGATCATCAACAAGGGCTACGAGCCTTGGGGCTATGCGGAGTACCTTGTGGACGAGTGGTTTGATGAGCTTGTGGACAAGATCTATCTGACCGACGAAAACGGCGATCCGCTTTACCATGACGTAAAGGAGAATGCGCCCGAGGGCTACGGTGCCACCTCTGCTACGGGTGACTTTACCGTGGAGATCCCGTGGAGCTATTCTGCACAGTGGTCGACGGACAAGAATAAGGGCTATATCACTCCCGTGTCGGAGTGGAAGAAGGACAGATTTGCGCGTACGCTCTCGACGCTTGGCACAAGCGTTGGCGTGTCCTTCCTTGAGACCAGCCTTGCCGACATGACCTCGGAATATGACGTTTACGGCGGCATTTCCAACGCCGGCTTTAAGGGTCAGGTAACCGGATTCTTCCACACCGAGACCATTGAGGGCAGAACCTACGTGATCGACCCCTTAGGAAATCCCTATTTTGCGCTGGGTATGAACACCATTGAGCTTGGCGGAACCCAGAATCAGAAGGATTATACCATTGCCAATTACGGTCTTGACGAGGTCTTCTTTGACCGTATCACCAAGGAGCTGAAGGCAACCGGCATCAATCTTGTAAACGCAGGTCCCGAGATGCTGAAGGTCAAGGACGGTCTTCCCACCGTGGTTGGCATCAACGCGGTGCTTCCTTACATGATCTCGATCGGAGCCGGAAGAAACAACGAACACGGCTTTGCCAACAACGATACGATGAACGTCTTCGATCCCGATTTCGTTACGTATGCGAACGAGACCTATGCCAAGGAAGTAGAAAAGAACGGCTATGCCGACAATCCCTTCCTCTTCGGTTATACCTCGGACAACGAGCTGGCTTCGGGTGACGATATCCTTCTTCGTTATCTGACG